>JBIIIA010000049.1:0-13313 GCA_044235195.1 Thermoflexales bacterium | reverse complement strand
CACGCGCGCATGCGAGTAATCGGCGTTGACCAGGACGGCGTCGGCGCGCACTTCGCGGCCGTCGGCCATTTCGATGCCGACGGCGCGTTCGTCGCGCACCACGATTCGCCGCACCGGCGCGCCGTACTGCATCTCGACGCCGAGCTCGCGCGCCAGCCGTTCGTATGCCTGCGCCAGGCGATGCATGCCGCCGCGCGGGTACCACGCGCCTGCGCCCATCTCGACGTGTGCGATCGAATTCAGCGTGGCCGGCGTCTTGTACGGCGACGAGCCGTTGTACGTGGCGAATCGATTGAACAGCTGGCGCAGGCGGTGATCGACGAACGCCGATTCGGTGGAACGGCTCATCGTCCGCAGTGCGTCGATCTTCAGCACGTCGCGCAGCGGCAGCCTGAGCAGGTCGCGCACGCCCGGCTTGCGTCGATACAGAAACGGCTCCTTGACCGTGTCGAACAGATCGGCGGCGTACCGCATGAACGCGTCGTATCGCGCGGCGTCCTGCGGGCTGAACGAACCGATGCGCCGTCGCATCTCGGCGCGTTCGGCCGTGGCGTCCAGCATGAGACCGTCGCGCCAGAAATAGCGCGTCACCGGGTCGAGCGGAACGAGGTCGACGTAGTCTTCGAATCGGCGGCCGCCGGCGGCGAACAGGTCTTCGTAGACGTCGCGCATCGTCAGCACCGACGGGCCGGTGTCCCAGCGGAAGCCGTCGGCGAGGTGTTCGCCCATCTTGCCGCCCGGCCGTTCGAGCTGTTCGTACACCGTCACGCGTTCGCCGCGCGCCGCCAGCAGAATCGCCGCGCTGAGTCCGCCCAGCCCTGCACCGATGACGATGACCATGCGTCAGGCCACCTCGTCGAGCCGCAGGCTCAGCACGGTGCTGGCCCCGTCGGCGCCCATCGAGATGCCGTAGATCGTGCCGGCGGCTTCCACCGTGCGGCGGTTGTGCGTGATGATGATGAACTGCGTCTGGTCGCTCAGGCTTTCGACCATCGAACGGAAGCGGCCGACGTTCGATTCGTCCAGCGCGGCATCGACTTCGTCGAGCACGCAGAACGGCGTCGGCTTGACCTGCAGAATGGCGAACAGCAGCGCCGTCGCCGTCAGCGAGCGTTCGCCGCCCGAGAGCAGCGCCAGCGACTGCGGACGCTTGCCCGGCGGCTGCGCCTGGATCTCCACGCCGGCCTGGTCGATGTCGTCGGCGCTCAGCAGCGTGAGCTTGGCCTGGCCGCCGCCGAACAGCACTTTGAACGTGCCCTGGAACGCTTCGTTGATGGCATCGAACGTCTGCTGAAAAGTCACCTTGATCACGTCGTTCAGTTCCGCGATCACCTGCCGCAGCTGATCGGAGGCCTGCGTCAGGTCGGCGCTTTGTTCGGTGATGAAATCGTGCCGCTGTTTGAGTTCGTCGTATTCCGCCTGCGCCTCGAAGTTGATCGCGCCCAGGCGCTTGATCTGCCCACGCAGCTGGTTGATGCGCTCTTCGAGCCCGTCGGGCAGATGCTCGATCTCCGGCAGGCTGCGCAGAAAATCTCCTACCGGGTCGACCGTCGCAGGCTCGACTTCCGTGGTCGCAGGCTTTTCGGCTTCGCCGTCCGTCTCTGTGGCGAGCATTTCGGCGGCGCGCGAGCGCATCGCCTTCAGCGCATCTTCGTTGCGCGCCAGTTCGAGCGTGGCCGCATTCAAACGTGCGTCGCACTCGCGCAGCCGGCGCTCCGCGTCACGCCGCTCCCCTTCCTGTTCGCTCAATCGGAGATCGACCTGCGTCGTCTGCGCCAGGACCGGGGCGAGTTCGGCTTCGGTCAGCGTCAGCGCGGCCTCGGCTGCGGATGCCGCGGCGACGAACGCGGCCAGCTCGCTGCGCACGCGTTCGGCCTGCGCCTCGGCGTCGGCGACGCGCTGCACGCGCAGTTCGCGCTGCGCCGTCGTGCTGCGCTGCGCATTCAGCCGTTCGAACATCATCTGCTCGCCGCTTTTCACCGCGGCCTGCGCCAGCGTCACGGCGTTCTGTGCGCTGCGCACGGATTCGAACCAGCCGCCTGCCATCACCGCGGCGAGCTGCGCTTCGATGTCCTGCACTTCTGTCTGTGCCCGCGATTGCACCTCTTGCTGGCGCAGCGCTTCGTCACCGAGCTCGACGACTTGTGCTTCGATCGCGGTGATCTCCGCCTCGGCCGTCTGCACGTCGTTGCGCAGCGCGGTGATGCGTTCCTCGAAGCGTTCGGCGCGGCGGCCGTGTTCTTCGATTTGTTTGCGGCGCGCGGCGTCTTCGCGGGTCAGCGCCTCGCGCGCACGTCGTGCGCTGTCGAGGTTGGACTGTGCGGCGTCGCAGGTGCGCTGCGCCGCGGCGACGTCGGCCTGCGCCGCTTCGCGGTTGCGACGCGCCGTCTCGGGGTCGGGCAGCGAGTCGATTTCCTCGGCCGGCACGTCGGCGTCTGCGCGCGCCGAAGCCCGTTCGCCGGCCGGCAGCACGAGCGTGCCGGTCGGGTAGGCGGCTTCACCGTCACGAGTGACGACGACGCAGCCGTCGATGAGTTCGCGCGCCAGCTCGCGCGCCGCGGCGAGGTCGCGCGCGATGAATGCGCCGGCCGCCAGCAGCTGCAGCACCGGCTGCAGCCAATCGGGCGCCTGAATCGAATCCAGCAGGCGGCGCGCGCCGCGGGAGCGGGCGAACTCGGCCAGCGCCGCGTCCTGGCGCGTGCGTTCTTCGTCGACCGGCCGCGGCGCATCGGGGATGACCGACAGGCGTCCGCTGCCGCGCTTCGTCAGCCATGCGCGCACGCGCGCCAGGTTGGCGGCGCCGGCCTCCGCCGAGTTCCCGGCGATCAGCACGGCGTGCAGCATGTCGCCGAGGGCTGCCTCGACCGCTTTGAGATCGCCCGGCAGCACTTGAATGAACTTGTTGAGCGTGCCGCGCACTTCGGCGGCGCGTGAATCGATCAGTGCCTGCGCCAGGTCGTCGGCGCTCTGCTGCACGCGCATTTCGGCGAAGCGCTTGAAGCGCGAGGTGAGCGCTTCCTCGGCGGCGGCTGCTGCTGCGCGCGACTGCGCGGCGCCGCGCGCGGCGGTCGCTTGCTGGAGTACTTCGGAGGCGTGGGCGATCTGTGCCTCGAGCGTTGCGCTGCGGCGTTCGAGCTCGGCGATGGACGCAGCGGTCTGCATGCGGCGCGCGATTTCGTCGTCGCGCTGGGCCGCCGTTTGTGCGATCTGCTGGGCGAGCGATTCGAGCCGGCGTCGCAGCGCCGCCTGCCGGTCGCGCGCGGCGGCCGCCTGGCGTTGCGCCCCGACGAGCGCGGCTCCGGCTGCGATCAGGCTGCGGCGTGCGGCGTCGCGCTGCACTTCGAGACGTTCCTTGGCGGCGCGGTCGCCGGAGGAAGCGATCTGCGCTTGTTCGAGTTCGGCGCGGCGCGTGAACCAGTCGGCGCGCGTCGTCGCCATGAACATGGTGGCGGCGTTGGCGCGGCGCGCGGCGTCGTCGATCAGCAGCGCGTGTTCGTCGAGGTCGCGCTGGGCGCGGCCGATCTGCGCCTCGGCGGCGGACAGGCGTTCGCGCATGACGGCGACGCTGCGGGTGGACGACTCGGCGGTGCGGCGTGCGGCGTCGCGGCGCGGCAGAATTTCCGCGGCGGCGGCGGCCAGCGTGCGTCGCTGCGCGCGCGTTTCTTCGGCGGCGGCGTCGAGCGCGTTCACCGCGGCCAGCGCTTCGGCAGCGGCCTGCTGTGCGCGATCGCGCGCGGCGCCGGCGTCGGCGATGCTCTGCATCACGCGGCGGTAGTAATAGCCGAAGTAGCGCTTGGTGAGCTCGTCGAGCTCGGTCTTGAGCACGCCGTACTGGCGCGCGCGGCCGGCCTGGCGTTCGAGGCTGTTCAGGCGCGGCGTGATTTCACTCAGGATGTCGCGCGCGCGTTCGAGGTTGTGGCGCGTCTCTTCCAGCTTGCGCAGTGCGTCCTCGCGTCGATCGCGGTAGGCGGCGATGCCGGCGGCTTCTTCGAAAAGCGCGCGGCGTTCCTCGGGCTTCTGCGCCAGTGCGTTGTCGACGAGTCCCTGGCCGATCACGGTGTACGTGCGTTCGGAGAGGCCGCTGTGGCCGAGCATGTCGCCGACGTCGCGCAGGCGCACGCGGTTGCCGTTGAGGATGTATTCGTTCGCCCCGTCGCGGAAGGCGCGCCGCCCGATCTCGATTTCCGAGAACTCGATCGGGAAGAAGCCGTCGGCGTTGTCGAAGGTCAGCAGGACTTCGGCCATGCTGGCGCGCGGGCGGCGGGCGCTGCCGCTGAAGATCATGTCGTCGGTGCGCTTGCCGCGCAGCAGCGAGAACTGCTGCTCCCCCAGCGCCCAGCGGATGCCGTCGGCGATGTTGCTCTTTCCGCTGCCGTTCGGCCCGATGATGCAGGTGATGCCGGGTCCGAAGTCGAACTGCGCCTTGCTGGCGAAGGTCTTGTAGCCGTTGAGCGTCAGGGATTTCAAATGCATCGGAGATTGAATTCTACGGGAGATGCATGGCAGAGGTGGTATCGTTTCCCTTATGGTCAAACTCACCAAGCTCGAGAAGTCGATCATCGAGGCTATCAAAACCGCGCGACTCGGCCTGCCCGACTGGCCGGCGTTCGCCAAGCAGGAGCAGATCGCCCTCGATTACGTGCAGCAGCGCGTCGAGTGGATGCGCCGCATGGGCCTGATCAAGTAGCGGCGGCGCAGCGGCGCCAATATTTCGCTAACGCGCCGTCTACATTTCTCCGACGTTCGCGCCCTATCCTGATCCTCGTTCGTCATATACGCAACTGAGGTGCAACCGGGAGGAAATCATGGGCAAGAACGGAAAAATCGTCGGCATCGATCTGGGCACGACCAACAGCGTGGTCGCAGTTCTCGAGGGCGGCAGCCCGACCGTCATTCCGACGGCCGAGGGCGGCAACATCGTCCCGTCGGTGGTCGGCTTCAAGAAGGACGGCGAGCGCATCGTCGGCCAGGCAGCTAAGCGGCAAGCGGTGATCAACCCGGAGAACACGGTGTTCTCCATCAAGCGTTTCATTGGCCGGCGCGCGGATGAAGTAGGCGCCGAGACGAAGCGCGTGCCGTACGCCGTCGTCGCCGGGCCGAGCAACGACATGCGCGTGCGCATCGCCGCCACGAACAAGACGTACACGCCGCAGGAGATCAGCGCCATGGTGCTGGCCAAGCTGAAGGCAGACGCCGAGGCGTATCTGGGCGAGCCGGTCACGCAGGCGGTCATCACCGTGCCTGCGTATTTCAATGACGCACAGCGCCAGGCGACGAAGGATGCCGGCCAGATCGCCGGGCTCGAAGTGCTGCGCATCATCAACGAGCCGACGGCGGCGGCGCTCGCCTACGGCCTCGACAAAAAATCGGATGAGACGATCCTGGTCTTCGACCTGGGCGGCGGCACGTTCGACGTGTCGGTGCTCGAAGTCGGCGACGGCGTGGTCGAGGTGAAGTCCACCAACGGCGACACGCATCTCGGCGGCGACGACTGGGACGGGGTGATCATCGACTGGATGATCGCCGAGTTCCGCAAGGAGCAGGGCATCGACCTGCACGCCGATCGTCAGGCGCTGCAGCGGCTGCGCGAGGCGGCCGAGAAGGCCAAGATCGAGCTGTCGTCGATGCTGGAGACCGAGATCAATCTGCCGTACGTCACGGCGGACGCGAGCGGGCCGAAGCATCTGATGATGAAGCTCACGCGCGCGAAATTCGAGCAGCTGGCCGAGAAGCTCGTGGCGCGGCTGCGCACGCCGGTCGAGCAGGCGATGAAGGATGCCGGCCTGGTGATGGCCGCGATTCATGAGGTCGTGCTGGTCGGTGGCGCCACGCGCATGCCGATGGTGCAGGCGCTGGTGCGCCAGCTCACCGGCAAGGAGCCGAACAAGAGCGTCAATCCGGACGAGGTCGTGGCGGTCGGCGCGGCGATTCAGGGCGGCGTGCTCGGCGGCGAAGTGAAGGACGTGCTGCTGCTGGACGTGACGCCGTTGACGCTGAGCATCGAGACGATGGGCGGCGTGGCGACGCCGATGATCACGCGCAACACGACGATCCCGGTGAAGAAGACGGAGATCTTCTCGACGGCCGAGGATAGCCAGAGCGCGGTGGACGTGAAAGTGTGCCAGGGCGAGCGGCCGATGGCGGCGGACAACATGCTGCTCGGGCAGTTCCGGCTGGAAGGGCTGCCGCCGGCGCCGCGCGGCGTGCCGCAGATCGAAGTGACCTTCGACATCGACGCGAACGGCATTCTGTCGGTGAGCGCGAAGGACAAGGCGACCGGCAAGGAGCAGCGCATCTCGATCACGGCCAGCACGAACCTGAACAAGCAGGACATCGAGCGCATGGTGTCCGAGGCGCAGACGAACGCGGCGGCCGACGCACGGCGCAAGGAGCTGGCGGACGCGCGCAACGCCGGTGATCAGGCGATCTACCAGGTGGAGAAGCTGATGCGCGAGGCGGGCGACAAGGTCGGCGGCGCCGAACGCGCCGAGGCCGAGGCGCAGATCAACGACCTGCGCGCGGCGCTCAAGTCCGACGATGTCGAGCGCATTCGCCGCACGTCCGAGGCGCTGCAGGCGCTGGCGCAGAAGATCGGCGCCGCGGCGCAGGCAGCGGGCGGTTCTGGTGAATCGCCGAAGAACGACGACGGCGTCGTCGAGGGTGAGTATCGGGCGGCCTGATGGCAGAGAGTGGAGAGTCAGAGTAGAGAGTTTGCCGCTCTGACTCTCTACTCTCTACTCTCTATTTCCATTCCGGGTATCGCTCCGCCACCTCGGCAATCCGCGCCGGCGGGGCGTCGCGCAGCGCGAAATCGAAGAATGCGGCCATCGATTCGTCGATGAGCGGCATGACGCGGTCGGCGGCGATGGGGCCCTTGAGGCCGAGGTAGGGGGCGAGCGGCGAGAAGAGCGGGATCAGGGTGAAGTCGTAGTGCCCGGCTCCGGCGATGGAGGCGCGCCAGCGCTGGCCGGACGAAGCGTCGAAGAAGCGGCCGAGGCGCGCGTCGTTGTCGTCGCCGGTCCATTCCTCGCTGCGCAGATAAAGCGCAGGTCGATCGAGCCCGGCTTCGACGATGGCGTCGGGGACGGGCTCGATCCACGTATCCTGGCCGACGAGCGCCTTGCAGCGCGGATCGCGGGAGCAGGCGATGACGACGGCGCCGCCGCCGGTGCTGTGGCCGAAGAAGCCGACGCGCGAGAGATCGAGCCGGCCGGCGAAGCGCTCGTCGGAGTCGTTGCGGCGGGTGAGTTCGTCGAGCACGAAGGTGATGTCGCGCGCGTAGACGTCTTCGAGGCGCTGGGCGGCCGGCAGAAATTCGGGCGTGCCGCGTTTCGGGAGCAGGCTGCGGCGGTTGGCGAGCGCCGTGCCGTCGTCGAAGGCGGCGACGAGCGCACCGTACGGATGGTCGATGGCGGCGACGACGTAGCCGCGGCTGGCGAGGGCTTCGCTCTGCGTGGCATTGATTTGTCGGAAGCCGCCCCAGCCGTGGGAATAGAGGAGCAGCGGCCAGCGCGGCTGCGCGGTGTTCCAGTGCGCGTTTTCGACGCTGTTGCCGGCGATCAGGCCGGCGTGCGAGAACATGAACGCCGGCAGTTTCACCCATTGGGCGATGGCCGGGCCGACGACATCGGCGCGCGGCAGCCAGGCTTGTCGCGGCGCGTTCGGCGGCGCGTCCGCCGGGTACCACACTTGCACCATGACGCGGCGGTTGCCGTCGGCTTCGGGGGTGAACGCTTCGTCGCGCGCCGGGTCCACGGCGGCGAAGGAGAACGTGCCGACGGCGTAGGGGCCGGGTGGCGGCGGCAGGCTGGGCACGGGGAAGAGCAGGCCGAGGGCCAGTCCTGGCACTCCGAGCGCGAGAGTGCTAAATGAAACCCGGCTTCTTAGAAGCCGGGTTATATATAACATAACAGCGAGGTAAACCGGCACGAGCTGCCACCGCGCGCCCTCGACGAGCACGTGCACGGCCGCCGCCGCCACGGGCAGCAGCCGCACGGCCACGCTCGTCGCACCGGTCGGTTTTCGCACGGCCGCGAATATCACGGCGGCCAGCCACGCGCCGCACATCACCCATTCCCACGTTCGCATCACACCTCCGAAGATTCGATGACTCGATGACTCGACTGATTCACTCGACGACGACGTTCACCGTGAGTGCACTTTCCGACGACGGCGCACCTGCTGCATCGAATGCCGGCATGCGCTCGAACGCCCCCTCCGGGCGATACAAGCCGAATTTCACGGTGTATGTCCCCGGCGCCAGGTCGCGGTCGATGACGATGCGTCGCACGTCGCGCACGCGGTCGCCGCGTCGCCACCAGCGCGCCGGGAAATCGCCGTTCGCCGCCGGTCCGTCCGACTGGCCGATCTTGCTGCCCTGCGCGTCGAACAGATGCGCGAATACGGTGTACTCGGAATCGACGTCGGCCGTGGCCTGCCACAGCACGTCGAGCTCGATCGTGCGGGCGTCGATGCGGCGCGCCGTCGCCTGCGCTGCCGCTGCGCTCACGCGCGGCAGGGTTTCCGGCGTCGGCTCCGCTGCGTGCGGCGCCACCGACGCCGTGGCGTAGCGCTGCCGCCCGGTCGGCGCGCCGGCGCCGTCGTACGTCGGCAGCATGCCGTCGACCGGGCCGACGGCGAAGTCGTAGAAGCCGACGTCCATCCGCAGCAGCGCCGGCTGCGTCAGCGTGATCTGCGTCGGCAGCCGCAGCCGATAGCGATCGGCCACGATTTCGCCGGCGCGCCAGCCACTGGTCGGATACATGCCGCCGCCGGGATACGTGTCGATGCCGACGAGTTCGACGTCGCCCGGCCCGAAGAGTTTGACGAACAGGCTGAGGTCGCGTGGGATCGG
Organism: Thermoflexales bacterium; assembly: GCA_044235195.1. Lineage (GTDB taxonomy): Bacteria > Chloroflexota > Anaerolineae > J036 > Brachytrichaceae > CANJQH01. The sequence goes on along the minus strand of JBIIIA010000049.1, from coordinate 4,459 downwards.
CCGCAGCCCCTGCCAGTACAGCGTGACGTCGAGGAGTTCGCCGGGCGCCACGCGCTGGCGCGGCGTGTTCACGACGAAGCCGATCCAGCGAATGTCCTCGCTGTAGCGCAGCTCGGTGCGCGTCAGCCGCTCCGGCAGGGCGGATTCGTCGTCGAGGCGCAGCGGCGTGGCGTAGGCCGGCCGCAGGTATGCGAAGGGCGAAGCGAACGTCAGCACGGCGAGCGCCGCTGCGACGACGCGCGTCGGCCACGGCGTGCGCGCGATCGACTGCAGGCGCAGCAGGCCGGCCGCCAGCAGCAGCGAAATCGCGGCGATGACCGGGAACAGCAGCCGTCCCTGGCTGGCGAGCGTGATCGACGTCCAGCGCAGCAGCGCGGCGAAGGCGACGGCCAGCGCTGCGGCGCACAGCAGCGCGATGAACACGGCCGGCGCGTCCGGCTCGCGCGTGCGCCGCGCGTCGCGGATTTCGAGCAGTAGACCGATGCCGGCGCCGACGAGCAGCGCTTCGAAGGCGGCGTACATCCATTGTGGAATGGGGATGTTCACGGCGCCGAACATGCCGATGTACGCAGTGAGAAAGCTGCGCCATTCGCCGGCGATTTCAAGCAGCGAGGCGTTGGGGATGCGCGGCCCGGCGATGGCGGCCATCATTTGCGTGCCGGTCGGGTCGCCGTAGAGGATCCAGTTGCGTGCGTAGAACCACCCGGCGAGCGCGGCGGCGGGCAGCGCCATGGACAGCGCGGTGACGATGACGCGCCGCAGCGGCATGCGGGTGCGCAGCATGTTCGCCAGCACGAACGCCGGCACGGAGATGGCCAGCGCCAGGCCGGATGCTTTCGTGAGCGCTGCGCCGCCGAGCAGCAGGCCGAGCACGAGCGCGCGGCGTGGCGTGGCGCCGCGCCGCAGCATGCGCGCACCGGCCCATAGGGCGAGCGACGACAGTGCCGCGGCGAGCGTGTCGTTGTTCACCGACGCCATGATGTGCACGAACATCGGATTGAAGGCGACGAGCGCGGCGGCGAGCGCGGCGAGGCGTTCGTCACGCGGCCGGAATTCGCGCGCGATGCCGTACGCACAGAGCACGGCCACGGCGCCGAACCCGGCGCTGACGAAGCGGATCAGCATGACTGCCAGCGCTGTGCCGCGCCACGGAAATCGTTCGGCGTCGCTGTGCAGCATCTGATTGAGATTGTGCGTGGAGTCGGCGCGGCCGAGTTGCGCGTGCGGATTGAAGCGCCAGAACTCGGCGAAGTCGCTGCGGTCGATCGGCCGCACGAGCAGCGACATCACCGCGTAGTAGAGCGGCGGCTGGCTGCCTTCCTGATGCCACGGTGCTTCTCGTTCGGACTGGCCGATGCGCTGCACCGGCAGCGCGCCGCCGTCGGCCAGATGCTGTACGAAGGCATAGTGACGCGGCTCGTCGGAGACGTCGAGCAGCGGTGCGTTCACGGCGTATAGCACTGCGGCGGCACAGTACAGGGCCAGAATTAGCGCGAGAGATCGAGGGATGCGAGACACGCTGGGCGATGATAACGGACGCGGCGTTGTTTTCTGAAAAAAATCACAGGAATTATGCAATTTGTGCGCGTCCGCGATAATGCGACGCACGCGCTGCGGCGCACCAGGATGTGAAGTCAGTCAGTTTAGTGAGACATGGAGGTACAGGAATGATTCGGATCGTGACGGATTCCAACGCGGATCTCAACAGCGGGCAGGCCGAGGCGTTTGGTGTGAGCGGCATCGGCTACACGTACGTGAGCTTCGGGGACAAGAGCTATCGGACCGATCAGCTCGGCATCGAAGAATTTCACGGCATGATGAAGAGCAACCCGAATTTCCCGAAGACGTCGGCCCCGTCGATCGGTGACTTCAAAGACATCTACGAGAAGCTGAAGGGCGACGAGGTGATTTCGCTGCACATCACGCGCGACCTGAGCGGCACCATCGCCAGCGCGGAAACTGCCGCGCAGATGGTGGACGGCGATCCGAAGATCGTGGTGATCGACACGCGTTCGATCAGCGCCGGCGAGGCGTTGTTCGTCGCCGAAGCGCGCCGCCTGATCGACGCCGGCAAGTCGCTGGCCGAGGTGAAGGCCGGCGTCGAGGCGATGATTCCGCGCGTGCGCATGCACGTGATCTTCGACACGCTGGAGAACCTCAAGCGCGGCGGGCGCGCCAGCAACGCGCAGGCGTTCCTCGGCGGTTTGTTGCAGATGAAGCCGATCCTCACCGTGAAGAACGGCAAGCTCGAACCACTGGAGCGCGTGCGCACGATGAGCAAGGCGCTCGCCCGCCTCAAGGAGATCGTGGTGGGCGACCTGGCGAATGTGTCGAACGCCAAGGTGGCGATCATCCACGCGGCTGCGCCGGCGGCCGCCGAACAGATGGCGAATGAGCTGGCGGCCTTGCTCAAGACCGAAAAGCCGCTGATCGTCGAGGCCGGCCCGGCCATCGCGGCGCACTCCGGCCCCGGCGCGCTCGGCGTGGCGTACGTGGTGTAACTTACCCGAGCACCGCATCCGCGAACGCGCCGTGCCCGCGCAGAAACACGTCGATGGGCATGGCGCGTTTGCCTTCGATCTGCACCTCGAGCAGTTCGAGGCGGCCGTCGTCGCACTGCACGAATGCGCGGTCGTATTCGACGTGGACGGCGCCGTTCGGCGGCTTGCTGCGCGCATCGTCGCGCGTCATGCGCGCGCGCAGAATTTTCACTTGTTTGCCCTGCCAGCTCGTGAAGGCGGACGGCCAGGGCGACATTGCGCGCACGTGGCGTTCGATCATTTCGGCGTTGCGCGACCAGTCGATGCGGCCCTGCTCTTTGGCCATGCGCGGCGCAAACGTCACCAGCGCCTCGTTCTGCCGCTTCGGCGTCAGGCTGCCGTCGAACCACGCGGGCAGCGTGTCGATGAGCAGTTCGGCGCCGAGGTGAGAGAGCTTCTCGGTGAGCGATCCGGTGGTGTCGTCGGGGTCGATGCGAATGTCGCGCTGCGAGAGCATCGGGCCGGAATCGAGGCCGGCCTCCATGAGCATGATCGTCACGCCGGTCGTGGCGTCGCCGGCGGCGATGGCGGCGCTGATCGGCGCGGCGCCGCGCCAGCGCGGCAGCAGCGAGGCGTGCACGTTGATGCATTTGTGCGGCGGCATGTCGAGCACGTCGCGCCGCAGAATCTGTCCGAAGGCGGCCACCACGATGGCGTCGGGAGCATACGAGCGCAGTTCCTCGACGATTTCCGGCGGCTTCAGCGACGGCGGCTGCAGCACCGGCAGCCCGTGCAACAGGGCCGTCTGCTTCACCGGCGACGGCGTCAGCGATTTGCCGCGCCCGGCCGGAGCGTCCGGCTGAGTGACGACGGCGACGACTTCGTGATTGTCGATCAACGCCTGCAGCGTCGGCACGGCGAACTGCGGCGTGCCCATGAAAAGAATTCTGGTCATGTCGTTCTCTGCTTCACGGCTTCGTAGATCACCAGCGCCGCCGACGTGGCGACGTTGAGCGAATTGATGCGGCCGAACATCGGGATGCGCACCGCGGCGTCGGCGTGCTGCAGCCAGAATTCGGTCAGGCCGTACTTTTCTTCGCCCATCAGGATGGCGCACGGGCGGCGGAAATCGAACTCGGTGAAGGTGGTCGGCGGCTTGCCCCCGATGTCGTTCGGCGTCGTCGCCACCGAGACGATGGCGTGCGCGCGCAGCCAGGCGAGCATCTCGCGCGACGTGGTCTGGGCGATCGGCATGCTGAACAGCGTGCCCTGCGACGCGCGCACGACGTTCGGGTTGGTCAGGTCGGCGACCGGGTCGACGGTGATGAAGGCGTCGACGCCGGCGGCGTCGCAGGTGCGCAGCATGGCGCCGAGGTTGCCGGGCTTTTCGACGCGTTCGGCGACGAGCAGCAGCGGCGGTCGATTCGGCGGCAGGCGCAGGTCGGCGAGGGCGAAGCGCGGGCGCGGCGCGACGGCCAGCCAGCCGTCGGGGCCGTCGCGGTAGGCCATCTTTTCGAACACCGGCCGCGTAGCTTCCAGCACTTCGATGCCGGCGGCGCGCACGCGCTGCAGCAGGCGCGCGTGCGCATCCGGGCTGTGGGCCGGCTTGTGCAGCTCGTCGCAGACGAAGACCGTGCGCACGGCGATGCCGCAGTCGAGCGCCATCGCCAGCGGGTCGTGGCCCTCGATGAGCATCAGGCCGTCGGCGTCGCGCTGCTTCTTGTCGTTCAGGGCGACCACGTGCTTCACGCGCGCGTTGGTCAGCGAAGTGATCAGCATCGGGATGGTTTTACCATATCGACGGTGGACGGCGGACGGCGGTCGTATAATTCAATAATTCGCCAATCATCTAACTATGAGCACTGCACTTAACCGCACGCTCCATGCGCTGACCGACCCGACGCGGCGCGAGATTCTGCGCATGCTCGGCGAGCGCGACATGACCGCCGGTGAAATCGGCGCGAATTTCGATATGTCGG
>JBIIIA010000321.1:0-4183 GCA_044235195.1 Thermoflexales bacterium | reverse complement strand
TGACGTGCTGGGATTGCCGATCGTGGCGCAGTTCGGCACGCCCGAGCGCAGGATCATTCTGCTCGATCTGGGCGGCGGCGGCAGCCACATCGAGCTGTTTCAGCCGCAGGCCGCTACGCCGGCGCCCGGCGCGCCGGCCGCCAACGACCCGGTGATTCACTTTGCGCTGCACAGCGACGATGCGCGCGCCGACGCCGAAAAAATTCGCGCCGCCGGCTATCGCATTACGATCGAGCCGAAGGACGTGCGCCTCGATCATCTCGATGTGACCGTCGCCTTCTTCGAGGGACCCAACGGCGAGATCATCGAGTTCTTTCAAGTGCACTGATTCACCATGCGCTTCGAAATACGCTCTTATCATCCCAGCGACCTTTACGCGTTGTATCGCATCTGCCTGCTGACCGGCGACAGCGGCGTGGACGCCAGCGCGCTGTATCGCGATCCCGAGCTGCTCGGGCATTTGTATGCCGCGCCGTACGCCGTGCTCGAACCCGACCTGGCGTTCGTGCTGACGGCGGATGGGACGCCGGTCGGCTACACGCTCGGCGCGCGCGATTCGCAGGCGTTCGCCGAGCGCTGCGAACGCGAGTGGTTCCCGCCGCTGCGCGAGCGGTATCCGCTGCCGGCGGAAAGCGATGCGTCGCCGGACGCTGGGCGCATTCGCCACATTCATCGCGGCCACTATCACCATTCGTCGCTGGCGGAGTATCCCGCGCATCTGCACATCGACATCCTGCCGGTCGGGCAGGGCGGCGGCTACGGGCGCCGGCTGATCGAGACGCTGCTGGCGCGCATGCGCGACACGGGCGTGTCGGCGGTGCACCTCGGCGTCAGCCCGACGAATCACCGGGCGATCGGCTTCTACGAGCACGTCGGCTTTCACCGCGTTCCGGTCGACGGCGTGGTGTACGGCATGCGCTTCGACGGCTGAAGCTGACGCGAGCTGACGAAACTGCCGACGCGTACCCGGCTTCTTAGAAGCCGGGTACGCGTCGGCGCAAAATGTCAGCCGCCGTCAGCATCGCCGCCAGCAGCAGCAGCCCGGCCGCGCTGAGCGCCGCGCCGAGGCGCAGCGACTCCGGCGCGTACGTGAACGTCACGCTGCGCGCGCCGGCCGGCAGCGGCACCGCGCGGAACATGACGTCGGCGCATGCGATCGGCGCGGCCGGGCTGCTGCCATCGGCGAGCTGCACGGACGCCGTCCAGCCGGGGAAGCAGGCGTCGCGCAGCACGAGCTCGTCGGCGGCGGGCAGCGGATCGGCCCACGAGACGACCACGCGCTCGGGCGATTCCTCGCGCACGGCGGCGCGCACCAGCAGCGACGAGCGCAGCATCGCGCGCGGTGCGACGTCGCCTTCCAGCCGATAGATCTTCACGTCGCCGGAATGCACCAGGCGCACCAGCCCGTCCGCCCAGGCGATCTGCGAGAGGAAGCTGCCGTCGCGTTCGTCGATCGAGGTGAGGCCGCGCAGGACCAGCCCGCGCGCGCCGTCGGCCGGTGCCAGGCGCGCGAAGAGCGGCGCGCCGGCGTTCGCCCAGCGCACGCGCTGCGCGAAGCCGTCGGCCGGCGCGTTCGGCGGCACGCGCAGTTCGAAGCGCTCGACGCGTTCGCCGGTGAAGTGCAGCTCGAGCGCGCCGACCACTTCGCCTGCCCGCGCATTCGGCAGCGCAAACACCATGCCGAGAGCGGTGCTCTCGTACGGCTGCAGCGAGACGTCGCGCGTGCGGGTGAGCGGCGTGCTCCACAGCAGGTCGTAGAAGACGTCGTCGATGAACACGTCCTGTGTTTTGTCGGCGATGACGGTGCGCACGTTCATCGAGCTCAGCCACGGCAGCGCCGGCACGCTTTTCAGAAATTCACGCAGACGGCCGTCCTTCGATGCTTCGGCGGCGAACTGCTGCGTGAACTCGACGAAGCGGCGCGTCGGCAGGAGGCCGCCGTCGTAGCCGTCGACGCTCGGCAGGCGATAGAGCAGCGGCAGGTTGGGCGACAGGATTTCCTTGTGCTTCGATGCGATCAGGCGCTCGTAGATTTCCTCGGGATCGAGGGACTCGGAGAAGATGAGCTCCTGCTCCGGCTTGTCGCCGGGGTCGAAGAACAAGCCGGAGAGTGCGAGCACGCGGCCGTCGGCGCGATCGCGCTCGGCCAGCAGATGGGCGACGGCCGGGCGCAGGCTGGTGAGCGCACCGGCGTCGGTGGTGCGGGCGTAGGGTTGGAACTGTGCGGCGGCCAGCAGTTCGAGGATGAGCAGCGCCGTCGCGGCCGGTGCGGCGAAACGGCGCAGGCGCGGCGCGGCGAACACGAGCGCGGTGGACGCGAGCGCGGCGACGATCCAGCGGATCAGCACGCCGCGCTGCGGAAGTGCCGCGTATTCGCTCTCCGGTGAGAAGCGCGCGCCGAGCAGCACGCCGACGACAAGCGCGCCGACCAGCGCTGCCCAGCCGATGCGCCAGCGCGTCGTCGTGCGGCCGTCGAGGCCGCGCTGCAGCGCCTGCACGCCGAGGCCGATCAGCAGCGTGCCGCCCAGCGCGAACAGCGCCAGCCAGCGCGCCTGTGCACGGAAGAGATTGAAGCCGGGTGCGAAGCGAAAGAGCACGCCGAACAGCGGCGTGGCGATGCCCAGTGCCAGCACGCCGCCGAGCAGCGTGAGCAGCAACGGCAGCGGTGTGCGTCGCCACGATGTGAGCGCGCCGAGCGCAGCCAGGGCAAGCCCGCCGGCGCCGAGGTAGGCGACGTATTCGGCGAACAGCGGATCGCCCCACGTCGGCAGCAGCGCGCGCGCGATCACCCACGGCCGCCACGAGAATGCGCCGGCTTCCTGGAAGGTCATGCCGCCGGCGCGAAAAGATTCGCGCGAAAGTTCGAGCGTGGGCAGCAGCTGCACGCCGCAGAGCAGCGCGGCGACGACGACGGCGAGGGCGAGGGCGAGGAGCGGGGAGAGGGGAGAGGGGAGAGGAGTGAGGGGAGAGGGGAGAGGAGTGAGGGGAGAGGGGAGAGGAGTGAGGGGAGAGGAGTGAGAAAAGAGAGAGAGGAGGGGAGAAAGGGCGACGAGGCCGGCGGCGACGCAGGAGATGTAGAGCGACTGGGTGTGGCCGGCGGTGATCTGCAGGGCGAGCAGGAGGGCGAGCGCGGCGGCGCGGCGCAGCAGGCTGGAGGGCGATGTGGTCGGGCGCAGCACGAGCAGCAGCACGTACGGCATCCAGGCGAGGACCTGCACCTGGTTCAGGTGTTCGATCTGCGCGCCGATGTAGCCGCCGAGGCCGAAGGCGACGCCGGCGGCGAGCGCGGCGAGGTGCGACACGGCGAAGCCGCGGCGGGCCAGCGCGTACGCGCCGAGCGCGGCGATGCCGAGGTGCGCGGCGATGTTCCACGAGACGGCGCGCTCCACCGGCAGCCAGCTCAGCAGTAGGTTCGGCGGGTAGAACACGGCCGTCTGCGGGTTGGCGAGGAACGGTGCGCCCATGAAGCTGTACGGGTTCCACAGCGGCAGCCGTCCGGCGCGGGCCGCCTCGGCGGCGAAATCGCGCAGCGGGTAGAAGTAGAGCAGCAGGTCGCCGCGCGCCACGATGCGCCCGGCGATCGTGATCTCCCATGTTGCGGCGAGCAGCAGGCCGGCGATGATCAGCACGGGAAATAGCGCCGGTGGAAGGTGAAGGCGAAGGGAATGATCACGCACGCGGGATCGATGATATTCGACGGCGGGCGGCGTAACACGAAGAGAGATCCCTCCGTCTTGCCCTAACTCGGTTATAGCGAAATGCGTGCATGCGGGGCAAGACGTTCGGGATGACGGCTGCGGGAGGGCGTCATCAATCCATCGTCAATCCGTCGAGCAGCTGTTTCATTGCGGTGCTCAGGCGTGTGAGAGAAGCGTCGTCATCGAGGAGATGCAGGCTGTGGATAACCTGTGGATGAACGGTGGCGAGCAGCAGGTCGGCGACGATGGCGACGTCGAGGTCGGGGCGAAATTCGCGCGCGCGCACGCCGGCGGTGAGCAGGCCGGCGACGGTGGTGTGCATCCAGGCGAAGGGTGCGCTGCGCGAGGTGAGATTCTCCTGGCCGGCGCTGCGCAGCTGCGGGCGGGCGGCGGCGAGGAGCGGGCTGTGTCGCTGGCTGAAGCGGATGAGCACATCGAAGAACCAGGCGAGCTGCGCCGGGCGGCTTTCGCCGGACTGGGACATC
>JBIIIA010000320.1:0-4186 GCA_044235195.1 Thermoflexales bacterium | reverse complement strand
TGCCGAGGCCGAGCGCATCGCCGCCGCGGTGCGCGCCGCCGGCGTGCGCTGCGGGCTGACGTTCAATTTCCGCTACTTCCCGTGCGTGCAGCGCGCCAAACAGCTGCTCGACGCCGGCTTCTGCGGTCGCGTCTTCTCGTTTCACGGCCGCTACTTCCGCGCCAGCTACATCGACGCCGCGCGTCCGATGTCGTGGCGTCTGCGCAAATCTTCGGCCGGCGGCGGCGTGCTGATCGACAGCGGGGCTCATGTCGTCGATTTCACGCAGTGGCTGATCGGCGGCATTCGCGAGGTGCGCGCCTCACTCGACACGCCGCATCGCACACGGCCGCGCAGCGCAGGCTCGACGGAAACCGAAACGGTCGACGTCGAGGACCTGGCGCTCGTGCAGCTGCGCACGGCCGACGGCGCGACGGGCACGCTCGAAGTGTCTCGCATGGCCACCGGCGCCACCAACGACGTGTGGTTCGAAGTGCGCGGCCAGCTCGGCGCCATCCGCTTCACGCTCGAGGAGCCGAACTGGCTGTTCGTCTACGACGCGCGCGGCCCCGCCGCCACGCGCGGATGGACGCGCGTCGAGACCGTGGCGAAGTACGACGGCGCCGTCATGCCGGACTGGTCGCAGCCGGTCGGCGTCAGCCGCACACACGCGGAATGCCAGTACCGCTTCCTGCGCTCGATCTGGGACGCGGACGCGAAGAACGCAGGTGGCATGCCCGGCATCGACGACGGCGTGCGCGTGCAGCACATCATCGACGCGGCCTATCGCTCGGCGGAAACCGAACGCTGGACCGCCGTGGCGAATTCGGAGAACCACGCATGAGCAATACGATGACCGTCCCGGTCTTCGTCGGCGAAGGAAAGCTCGAAGCGCAGCAGCGCCCGATCCCCGTCATTCGCAGCGACGACGACGTGCTGATCGAAATCGAGGCGTGCGGCATCTGCGGCACCGATCTGAACATTCTGGCGGTGCCGCCGGCGCACAAAGCCAAGCTCGGCATCGCCATCGGCCACGAGGGTGTCGGACGCGTGGCTGCCGTCGGCGCAGCCGTGCGGGGCCTGGCCGTCGGCGACCGCGTCGTCATCGCGCCGCGCCTGACGTGCGGCCGCTGCGAATACTGCCGCCGCGGGCTCGACAACCAGTGCACGAATTACCAGACGATCGGCACCACGCTCGACGGCGCATTCGCACCGTGGCTGGTCGCGCCGGAGCGCGCGCTGTTCAAGATCGCCGAGCACGTCTCGCGCGACGACGCCGCTCTGTTCGAGCCGCTGTCGTGCGTCGTCGGCGCGTATGCGCGCGCGCCGCTGCACGCCGGCGACCGCGTGTGCATCATCGGCGCCGGGCCGATGGGCGCGCTGTTCGCGCAGCATGCGCTGGCCTCAGGCGCGGCGCAGGTGTTTATGGCCGACGTCGCGCCGTATCGGCTCGACTTCGCCCGCGACGTGCTCGGCGCCACGCCGATCGATGTGCGCGGCACCGATCTGAAAACCGCGGTCATGGACGCCACCGGCATCGGCTGCGATCTGGTCATCGACGCCGTCGGCAATCAGCTGCCGAAGGCGATCGACCTCGCGCGCCGCGGCGGTTCGGTACTGCTCTTCGGCCTGCGCCCGAACGATACGCAGCAGGTGAAGCAGTATTCGATCACGCGCCACGACCTGTCGGTGATCGGCGCGTTCGTCGGCCTGAATCCGTTCGTGCAGACGGTGCAGCTGCTCGAATCCGGGCGCATCGCGCTGAGCCGCTTGATCACGCATCGCCTTCCGCTCGCCGAGCTCGCACACGGCGTCGAACTCATGCGCAGCGGCGCAGCGATGAAAGTGCTCATCGAGATGTAATTCGCAGGGGCCGCAAGCCGGGTGAACCATGAACGCGACGCATCGAGGGCTGCTCGCCCGCATCGCCGATCTCTACTACAACGCCGAGCTCAGCCAGGCGGAAATCGGCCAGCGCCTCGACATTTCGCGCGTCAAGGTCTACCGCCTGCTCAAGGAAGCGCGCGAAGTCGGCGTGGTGCGCATCCACATCGACTGGCCGCTGGAGCGCGCGCCGGCGCTCGAACGTGCGCTGGCCGAACGCTTCGGGCTGCGCGAAGTGCGCGTGGCGGCCGATGCCGAGGGCAATGCCACGCCGGCGCAGGTCGGCCGGCTGGCGGCGCGCCTGCTCGAAGATGTGCTGCACGACGGCGCCACGCTGGCCATCTGCCTCGGACGCGCCACGCGCGAAGCGGTGCGCGCCATCGCCGCCGGCCCCGGCCGCGAACGCGTGCGCGTGGCGCAGGCAGTCGGCAGCATTCCCTCCAGCATGCAGGCCTTCGACAGCGCCACGATCGGCCGCGAACTGGCCGCACAGCTCGGCGGCGAAGTGCTGTATCTGAACGCGCCGTTGATGGCCGACTCGGCCGAGTCCGCCGCCGTGATCCGACGGCAGCCGCAGGTGGCGCACACGCTGTCCGCCGCGCGCCGCGCCGACGTAGCGCTGGTCGGCATCGGCAGCCTGGCATCGAGCGGCGCTCGTCTCGTCGAGGGCGGCTTCCTGCAGCCACAGGACATCGCCGCGCTCGGCGTCGCCGGCGTCGTCGGCGATATGGCCGGCCGCATGTTCACCGCGAACGGATCGTTCGACTTCCCGCACAACCAGCGCGTCATCGGCGTCGACCTCGACGACCTGCGCAGCATTCCCTTCACGCTCGGCGTCGTGTGCGGCGTCGACCGCGCGACGGCGGTGCGCGGCGCGCTCCGCACGCGCGCGCTGCGCGCGCTGTGCACGGACGAAGCCACGGCGCAGCGCATTCTTTCGGAGGAAGCAGCATGACCTACGATGTCATCATCATCGGATCCGGCCCGGGCGGCGGCGGCATCGCCTACGCGTTGAAGGACAGCGGCATGAACGTGCTGCTGCTCGAACGCGGCGACTTCCTGCCGCAGGAGCCGCAGAACTGGATGCCGGCCGAAGTCATCGGCCGCAAGCGGTATCAGGCGAACGAGGAATGGACCGACGTCGACTCCGGCCGCACGTTTCGTCCGGCGACCTATTACTTCGTCGGCGGCAACACCAAGATGTACGGCGCAGCCCTGCCGCGCTTTCGCGAACGCGACTTCGAAGCGGTCGAATTCGAGGAAGGCATCTCACCGGCGTGGCCGATTCGCTATGCCGACCTGGCGCCGTACTACGCGCAGGCCGAACGGCTCTTTCACGTACACGCCGACGTCGGCGCCGACCCCACCGAGCCGCCGCGCGCCGAGCCGTATCCGTTTCCGGCGCTGCCGCGCGAGAGCTACGCCGCGCATCTCGTCGAAAAGCTCGGTGCGGCCGGTGCGCGACCGTTCGCGCTGCCGATGGCGCTCGACCTGCGCGACGGCGGCCGCTGCATTCGCTGCACCACCTGCGACGGCTTCCCCTGCCAGCGTCTCGCCAAGGGCGACGCCGACGCCTGCCTCGTGCGGCCGGCGCTGCAGTCGCCGAACGTGCACCTGCGGACTCGCACGTTCGCTCGTCGGCTGCTCACGGATCCGACCGGCCGGCGCGTGACCGGCGTCGAAGTCGAACGCGACGGACACATCGAGACGCTGCACGCCGGCGTGGTCGTCGTCGCGTGCGGCGCCACCAATTCCGCGGCGCTGCTGCTGCGCTCGGCCAACTCGGCGCACCCGGACGGCCTCGCCAACCGCAGCGGCCTCGTCGGCCGCAATTACATGGCGCACATCAATTCGACGCTGCTGGCCATCGATCCGGAGCGCACCAACGACGACGTGTATCAGAAGACCGTCGCCCTCAACGATTTCTACTGGGGTGCGCCCGACTATCCGTATCCGATGGGCAACCTGCAGATCCTCGGCAAGATCCAGGCCGGCGGCTACATCGCCGCGGCACGGCCGGACCTCACGCCCGAGCAGCAGGCCGACTTGAACCGCCGCAGTGCCGACTGGTGGGTGATGAGCGAAGACCTGCCCGACCCGGAGAATCGCGTCACGCTCGGATCGGACGGCTCGATTCGCGTGCGCCGTCGCTTCAAGAACATGCGCACGCACGATCGGCTCGTCTCCGCGGCGACCGATCTGTTTCGCCGCGCCGGCTACACCGACATCATCCACACGCTGATGCCCGTCGAGACGAACTCGCATCAGTGCGGCACCATCGTGTTCGGCGCAGACCCGGCCACGTCGGTGCTCGATCCGTACT
>JBIIIA010000319.1:0-4201 GCA_044235195.1 Thermoflexales bacterium | reverse complement strand
GAGCTGCACCGGCAGCACCCATTCCGGGCGGGTGATCAGGGAGTACAGCAGCAGGCGCGCGGCGTACACGCAGAGGGCGATGGTGATCATGCGGCGCGGCCCGAGGCGGGCGACGATGCGGCCGGACGCGAAGAGCACCGGCATCTCGGCGATGGCCAGCAGCGTGATCGAGACGGCGATCAGGCGGGCGCTGGCGCCGAGTTCGGCCATATAGATGCCGAAGTACAAATTGAGGCTGCTGGCGGCGACCGAGATGATGAAGTATGTGGCCAGCAGCGCGGTGAGCGCCGGCTGGCGCAGCGCCTCGACGACGTCGCGCCTGGCCAGCATGCGGGCGGTGCGCGCGTGCAGCGCGGGGAACGCCAGCGTGGCGAGGGCGGTGAGGCCGAGGCCTGCGCCATAGATGTAGAGGAAGCGGCCATCGACGGCGTCGCCCATCCATGCGCCGACGCTCGACACGGCAACGATGTAGCCGAGCGTGCCGAACATGCGCAGGCGGCCGAAGGCGACGCCGTCGCGTTCGGCGACGGCGAGCGCGTAGCTGTCGAGAAGAGCCGCGGACGGCGAAATGAAGAACGCCCATGCCAGCGTGCCGGGCAGCAGCATTTCGAAGGACGTGCTGCCCGTGATCAGCAGCACGACGGCGGCGGCGGCCGGCAGCAGCGACGCGCGCAGCACCGCGCGATGCGCGTGCAGCCTGTCGGCCAGCATGCCCCACAGCGGGGCGAAGAGCGCCACGCAGATCGGGCCGAGCACGACCAGCACGCCGACGTGGGCGCCGTCGAGGCCCATGCGGCGGTAATGCACGGCGAGAAACGGGAACATGCTGCCGATCGCGCCATAGAAGCAGGCGTATGCGGCGGCGGCGGCGAGGGCAGGGAGGCGGCGTGCGGACATCGAAGCGGGGAGCTTAGCACGGCCGATCCCTCCGTCTTGCCCTAACTCGCTTGTGGCGAAATGCGTGTATGCGGGGCAAGACGTTCGGGATGACGGCTGCGGGAGGGCGTCATCCCGAACGCTTTGCCGGTTTGCACGTACCGATCTCCGGGCGTACCTGGCAAAGTGGAGGGATCTCTCTGCCGGCTGAACGATTCACCCTCTCCGCCGGAGGGTGCATCCGCCGTTTGGGTCAGGGGGTGAGGCGTGAGCGCCCCAAACGCCCCGGGCGCGCTATGGTAGACTCTCGCCTATTCAAATAGGCTTGTCGAACCACTCGGACTTCAGCGGGAAGAACGCCGTTCTCCCGCGCTTTGTGTTTGTACAGCATTTGGGGTAATTCATGGAACTGAAGGATTTTCGCGCGCTCCGCATCTCCCTGGCCTCTCCGGAACAGATTAAGTCGTGGTCGTATGGTGAAGTGACCAAGCCGGAGACGATCAACTATCGCCGACTGCGGGCGGAGAAGGACGGTTTGTTCGACGAGGCAATTTTCGGGCCGACGCGCGACTACCAGTGCTACTGCGGCAAGTACAAGAACATCCGCCACAAGGGCGTGATCTGCGAAAAGTGCGGCGTCGAAGTGACGAAGGCGTCGGTGCGGCGCGAGCGCATGGGGCACATCAACCTGGCGGCGCCGGTGGCGCACGTGTGGTACACGCGCCGCGTGCCGAGCTTCCTGGGTACGTTGCTGGACATCACGCGCCGCAATCTCGATCGCGTGCTGTATTTCGCGCAGTACGTGGTGACGTACGTCGACGAGGATGCGCGCCAGAAGGCGCTGAAGCGGCTGCAGGAAGACCATGAGCGCCGCATCGCCGACCTCGAGGCGAAGACGCGGGCGCAGGAGGACAGCGCCGGCGGCAAGCTGCTCAAGCAGCTGGTCAAGCTGCAGCAGCAGCTGGATGAAGTGACGCAGAGCTTCGACGAGCGCATGTCCGAGGAATCGGATGCCGTGATGAAGGCGGCGCAGCGCACGCAGCGCGAGATCGAAGCGAAGATGAACAAGCAGATTCGCTCGCCGCTGGTGTTCGAGCCGACGGCCACGCAGATCGCCGCCGAGGGCGAGACGATCGCGCGCGTGCACCTGACGATGCTGAACCGCGTGGTCAAGGATCAGCTCAACGTCATCGAGAAGCGCATCAACGAGGAAAAGGAAGTCGCCACGGACAAGATTCGCGGCGAGATCGAAGTGCTGCAGGGCAAGGTCGACGACGACGCGCGCGTGTTGAGCGAGCGCCTGGCCGAGGAAATGCAGCAGATGACGGCGCGCTTCGCCGCCGACAAGGACGACCTGGAGAACCTGGCGGTGTGCCAGTTCATGCCGGAGAGCCGCACGCGCGAGCTGAAGATGAAGTTCGGCCAGACGTTCAAGGCCGACATGGGCGCCGAGGCGTTCTATGAAATCCTGCGCCGGATGGACCTCGACCAGCTCGCCAAGGAGCTGTGGCGCGAAGTGCGCCACTCGCTGTCGAAGGTGAAGAAGAAGAAGGCGATCAAGCGCCTGCGCATCGTCGAGGCGCTGCGCAAGAGCGGCAATCGGCCGGAGTGGATGATCCTGACGGTGCTGCCGGTGATTCCGCCCGAACTGCGCCCGATGGTGCAGCTGGACGGCGGGCGCTTCGCCACGTCGGACCTGAACGACCTGTATCGCCGCGTCATCAACCGCAACAACCGCTTGAAGCGGCTGCTCGAGCTGGGCGCGCCGGACGTGATCGTGCGCAACGAAAAGCGCATGCTGCAGGAGGCGGTCGACTCGCTGATCGACAACTCGCAGCGCGGCAAGGCGCTCAGCCGCCGCGGCCGCCGCGAGCTGAAGTCGCTGAGCGACATGCTGAAGGGCAAGAAGGGCCGCTTCCGCCGCAACCTGCTGGGCAAGCGCGTGGACTACTCGGGCCGCTCGGTGATCGTGGTCGGTCCGAAGCTGAAGCTGCATCAGTGCGGTCTGCCGAAGACGATGGCGCTGGAGCTGTTCAAGCCGTTCGTCATTCAGAAGCTGGTCGAGCTGAACCACGCGAACAACGTGAAGGGCGCCAAGCGCGTCATCGAGCGCGAGCGGCCGGAAGTGTACGAGGTGCTCGAGGATGTGATCACCACGCGGCCGGTCATGCTGAACCGCGCGCCGACGCTGCACCGCCTGGGCATTCAGGCCTTCGAGCCGGTGCTGGTGGAGGGCAAGGCCATTCAGCTGCACCCGCTGGTGTGTCAGGCGTTCAACGCCGACTTCGACGGCGACCAGATGGCGGTGCACGTGCCGCTCAGCCGCAAAGCGGTGGAAGAGGCGCGCAAGCTGATGATCGCCACGGGCAACCTGCTGAAGCCGTCCGACGGCGAGCCGGTGGTCGGCCCGACGAAGGACATGGTTCTGGGCGTGTATTACCTCACGCTGGCCGATGCGCTGCCGCGCAAGGGCGACGGGCGCGCGTTCTACGGCCTGGATGAAGTGGAGATGGCCTACGACATGGGCCAGGTGCACATCCACGCCAAGATCAAGCTGGCGATGGACACGTACTACGATGCGGACGGCGTGCGCTTCAAGGACGGCCGGCCGCAGCGCCAGGTGATCGAGACGACGGTCGGTCGGGCGCTGTTCAACCGGATCGTGCCGCCCGAGGTTCGCTATGTGAACCGCCCGCTGGACAAGGGCGACGTGCAGAAGCTGGTCAACCACGCCTATCAGGTGCTGGGCACGGAGCGGCAGGCCGAAGTGGTGGCGTTCGTGGACGACATCAAGGACATCGGCTTCCGCTATGCCACGCGCTCGGGCGTGTCGATCTCTGTGTCGGACATCGCCGTGCCGCAGACGAAGACCACGCTGCTGGACAAGGCCGACGTCGAGGTGCAGGAGATCGAGCGCCAGTATCGCCGCGGTTTGATGACGGAAGACGAGCGCGAGAAGCGCACGGTCGAAATCTGGACCGAGGCGCGCAAGCAGGTCGAAGCGGCGGTGCGCAGCGTGATGAACCCGGTCGGCAACCTGAGCGTCATGGCGACGTCGGGCGCGACGAAGGGCGGCTTCGGCCCGATCACGCAGCTGGCCGGCATGCGCGGCATGATGGCGGACCCGTCGGGGCGCATCATTCCGCTGCCGATCAAGTCGAATTTCCGCGAAGGCCTCGACGCGATCGAGTTCTTCATTTCGACGCACGGCCAGCGCAAGGGTCTGGCGGACACGGCGATGCGCACGGCGGACGCCGGCTATCTGACGCGCCGCTTGGTCGACGTGACGCAGGACGTGATCGTGAATACGTACGACTGCGGCACG
>JBIIIA010000318.1:0-4218 GCA_044235195.1 Thermoflexales bacterium | reverse complement strand
CACCGCCGGTTCCCCGAGCGGCACTTCGTACTGCTCCACCGGCACGCCGCCGGGCACGACTTTCTCGGGCTCCGGATACAGGCGCTGCGACTCGAAGAACACCACCGGGTCGCTGCTGTGCAGCGCCAGGTTCAGCATGCCCTTGGCGTCGTACGGCGTGGCGGGAAAGAACACCTGCAGACCGGGCACGTGGGCGCACAGCGAGGTCCAGTCCTGCGAATGCTGCGCGCCGTACTTCGACCCGACGGATACGCGCAGCACGAGCGGCAGCGTGAGCACGCCGCCGGACATCGACTGCCACTTGGCCATCTGGTTGAAAATCTCGTCGCCGGCGCGCCCCATGAAATCGGCGTACATCAGTTCCACGACGGCGCGGCCGCCGCTGAGCGCGTAGCCGACGCCGGCGCCGACGATCGCGGCTTCGCTGATCGGCGAATTGAACAGGCGGTGATAAGGCAGCGCCTCGGTCATGCCGCGGTATACGCCGAACGCGCCGCCCCAGTCGCGGTTTTCCTCGCCGAACGCGACGAGCGTCGGGTCCTCGTAGAACGCATGGAACATGGCCTCGGTGAGCGCCTCGGCGTATGTCAGCGTCTTCAGCTTGGACGTGGGCTTGCCGTCGGCGTCGAGGCCGAAGCGAAACTTTTCGGCGAGCTGCGCCAGGCGCGTCTGCTCGCGCGGCAGGCGCACTTCGGGTGCGCCGCTCGGCGGCGTCGTGCGTCGACCTGAAAACATCACGCTCGCGATGGCCTGTGCGCCGGATGCGCCGACGAGGCGCGGCGCGCGCCGATCGTCGATCACGGCCTGCAGCACGGCGCGCAGCCGCCCGCGGACGGCGTCGGCGTCGTCGTCGAGCTCGGTCGCCGAGGCGTGGCCGTGCTCGATGAGATAGGCGCGGAAGTTGGCGAGGCCGTCGTGCGCCTGCCAGCGCTTCATTTCTTCGGCGTCGCGATAGCTCGACGCATCCGACGGCGAGTGGCCGGAGAAGCGGTACGTGACCACGTCGAGCAGCACCGGGCCGCGGCCTTCGAGCAGCGTCTGCTTCTTGCGCGCGACGGCGTCGGCCACGGCGAGCGGATTCAGCCCATCGACTCGCTCGGCGTGCATGGCCTGCGGGTTGATGCCGAGCCCGGCGCGCGCCAGCACGTCGATGCCCATCGTCTCGCCCTTCGGCTGGCCGCCCATGCCGTAGAAGTTGTTCATGAAATGGAACAGGATGGGCGGGTGGCCGCCGACTTCGGCGTCCCACAGCGTGTGGAACTGATCCATCGCCGCGAAGTGCATGGCCTCCCACACCGGGCCGCAGCCGAGCGAGGCGTCGCCGATGTTGGCGATGACGATGCCCGGCCGGCGCTGCACACGCTTGAACAGCGCCGCGCCCGTGGCGATGTCGGCGCTGCCGCCGACGATGGCGTTGTTCGGCATGATGCCGAACGGCGGGAAGAACGCATGCATGCTGCCGCCGAGCCCGCGGTTGAAGCCGTTGGCCTTGGCGAAAATTTCCGCCAGCGTGCCGTAGAGCGTGAAGTCGATCGCCAGGTTCTTGTCGCTGGCATCGCTGAACTCCTCGACTGCGCGCAGGATGCGGCCGTCGAAGTACGTGCTCATGATGCGGCCGAGCTCATCGACGCCGAGCTGGTGAATCGCCGACAGGCTCTTCGCCAGGATTTCGCCGTGGCTGCGGTGCGAGCCGAAGATCAGATCGTCGGGCGTGAGCCAATACGCCTGGCCGACCGCGGCGCTCTCCTGGCCGATCGAAAGATGTGCCGGCCCGCGATGGTTGTAGGCAATGCCCTCCCATGCACCTTCTTTTTTGATCTTGTCGAGCATGGTCTCGAACTCGCGCAGGACGAGCATGTCGCGGTGCATGCGGCGCAGTCCGCCCGTGCCGTAGCGCGCCGCTTCCGCGGCGGCGTCCGCCTCGTACGCATTCAGCGGAATCTCCGGGCTGCGCAGCACGCCGCGCGCGCGCACTTCTTCGGGGTGGATGGGGAGGGATTTGGGCATGGGGGAAGAATGGATAGTCGATAGTGATAGTAGATAGCTCACTATCGACTATCACTATTTACTATCACTACCGACGATCACGAGATCGACATCCCGCACCATCTCCGTCATGGTCTTCAGGAAGCGCGCGGCGGGGCCGCCGTCGACGACCTGATGATCGATGGTGAGTGAGAGGCCGATGTGGGGGACGAAGGCGACGGCGCCGTTTTCCTCGATCGGCTTGAGATGTACGGCGCCGATGCCGAGGATGGCGACCTGCGGCGGGTTCAGGATCGGCGTGAAGCTCTCGATGCCGGATGCGCCGAGGTTGGTGACGGTGACGCTGCCGCCGGTGAGCGACGCTGCGTCGATGCGGCCGCCGCGCGCCCGCGCCGTCAGGTCGTGGGCGGCGTTCGCGAGCGCCTTCAACGACAGGGCATCGGCGCCGGGAATGACGGGGACGAGAAGCCCGCGATCGGTGTCGACGGCGAAGGCGAGGTCGACGTTCGCGCGCGTGAATATGGCCTTGCCGTCGAACGTGGCGTTCAGCTCCGGGTGCAGCAGCAGTGCGCGGGCGGTGACGAACAGCAGCAGGTCGCCGATGGTCACGTCGCGCAGTCCGAGCGCGGGCGCGCTGTCTTTGAAGCGTGCGCGCAGCGCCTGCAGCGCGCGCGCGTCTGCAAACGTGTGCATGGTGAGCTGCGCCGTCGACTGCAGCGATTCGCGCATGCGCTGGGCGATGACGCGGCGCACGCCGGACAGCGGCGTGCTCGCGCCGGCGGCGTCGGCCGCGACCGCGGCGGGGGCCGCGACCGCGGCGGGGGCCGGCGGCGCGGCGCGTGCTGCGGCCGGCTGCAGGTCCGACTTCGTCACCGTGCCTCCCGGGCCGCTGCCGCTCTTCGGGGCGACGAATTCGCCGGACGCCACCATGGCGCGCGCCACCGGCGTCATGCGCAGGTCGTCGTCGGCCGGCGTCGCCGCCGCCGATGAAGTCGGCGCGTCGAGCACGTCGCGCTCGATGATGCGGCCGCCGGGCCCGCTGCCGCGCACGCCGGCCAGATCGACGCCGCGCTCGGCGGCCAGCGCGCGCGCGCGCGGCGATGCGATGACCGGCGCGCTCGCTGCGGGCGGCGTCGGCGCATCGTCGAGCGACTCACCCGGCGCGCCGAGCAGCGCCAGCACTGCGTGCACCGGCACGTCGTCGCCGACCGCGGCGACGTGCTTCAACAGCACGCCGCTTGCCGGGCTGACCACTTCCATCGTGGTCTTGTCGGTCTCGACCGTGCACACCACGTCGCCTTCGGCGACGATGTCGCCGGGCTGCTTGAGCCAAGCGGCGACGATCGAGCTTTCGACGGAGTTGCCGAGTTTGGGGAGAGGGATGGGGGTGGGCATGGCGGGGGCAAGTGATAGTGATAGTAGATAGTGATTTCACTATTACTATCTACTACCCACTATCTACTATCACTATCTACTATCGACTCTCCAGCCCGCAGCGCCTGGGCCACGACGGTGAGCGCCGGGTTCATGGCGGTGGAGGACGGGAAGAACGAGGCGTCGACGACGTAGAGGTTTTCCACGTCCCACGCTTTGCAGTACGGATCGAGCACCGACGTGGCCGGGTCTGCGCCGAACACGATGGTGCCGCACTGATGCGAGTTCGTCTCGACGGGCATCAGCGTGTGGATGATGTCGGTGTAGCCGGCGCGGCGAAAAAGATCGGTCGCCGCGGAGACGAGCCGATGATGCGTGCGCATATTCTTGAAGCGTCGGCGCACGCGAATCGAGCCGTCCGATCCGAGCGTGACGCGATTCTCCGGGTCGGGCAGGTCTTCGCTCATCACCCACCAGTCGGCGCTGCGGCGGTTCAGGTCGGCCTGCTGCTCGGGCGTGAGGTCCGGCCGCGCCGCGGCGATGTAGCCGCCGGCTTGAATCTTGCCGAGGATCTGCAGGTTGCCCATCGGATACGGATAGTCGGGCGCACCCCAGTAGAAATCGTTGATGGCGACGGTCTTCTGATACACGTCGTCGTTGGTGCGCTCCGGATCGATGGCCAGCAACGTCGAATTGATGTGCGCCATGTAGTTGCGGCCGACGAGGCCGCTGCGGTTCGCGAGGCCGTCCGGGTGCGCCGAGTTGGCCGAGCGCAGCAGCAGCGCCGCGGAATTGGTGGCGCCGCACGCGACGACGACCACGCCGGCGTGCAGCGTCTCGATGTGTCCGTCGCGTTCG
>JBIIIA010000317.1:0-4221 GCA_044235195.1 Thermoflexales bacterium | reverse complement strand
GGTGGGGGAGCGCCGAGTGCACCATCGCCGTGCAGCCGGCGCAGCCGCTGGCGCTGTGGGAGTCGGCGGAAGGGGATGTGTGGACCGACTACGACGGCAAAGTGCAGCGCGCGCTGGGCAAACTCGAGGCGCGCCTGCGGCTGCGCGTGGAGAGCGGGACGCCGCCGTCGCTCGGCGCGGACGTCGACGAATCGCTGCTGCGCGCGCTGCGCGAGATTGTCACGCTGCCGGCGGGGCCGGTGAAGTTGTCGTGGAGCGAGGAATTCGGCCTGATGTACGAGTCGGCGGACGGCGTGCTGGTGCGGCTGGGCGGTGCGGAGCGCACCGGCGCCGTTCGTGAGAAGATGGCGCTTGCGCAGTCGCTGGCGGCGACGCTGGCCGGCCGCGGAATTCGGCCGCGCGTCATCGATGTCCGCCAGCTGGAAGCGCCGTATTATTCACAGTAACTATGGCTGATCACAAAACGTTCGCCGTCGTCGACGTGGGATCGACCAAGGTCGTGGCGCTGATCGCCGAGGAATCGGCCGACGCCGAGCGCGGCTACAGCATCATCGGCGTCGGCATCACGTCGTCGCGCGGCATCACGCGCGGACAGGTGAGCGACGTGGCCGAGGCGACCGAAGCCATCCGCGACGCCATCAACGGCGCAGAACAGTCGTCCGGGGTGATGGTGCAGGACGTGCTGATGTCGGTGAACGGTGTGCACATCGATTCGCTGAATAATCATGGGACGGTGGCGGTCAGCCGCGGCGACGACGGCGTGACGGAGGACGACGTGGCGCGCGGGCTGGAGGCGGCGCAGGCGATCTCGCTGCCGAGCAATCGCGACGTGATTCATGCGGTGGCGCGCAGCTACAAAATCGACGACCACGACGGCGTGCGCAATCCGCTCGGGATGCTCGGGTTTCGGCTGGAGGTGCAGGCGCACATCGTGACCGTCACCAACACGGCGCAGCAGAATTTGTTCAAGTGCGCCGGGGCGGCCGGGCTGACGGCGAACGAAGTCGTCTTCGCAGGGCTGGCATCGGCGCAGGCCGTGCTGAACCCGATGGAGCGCGAGATGGGAGCGGTGCTGGTGGACATCGGCGGCGGCACGACCAGCATCGTGGTGTACATCGACGATCGGCCGTGGCATTCGCAGGTGCTCGGCCTGGGCGGCGCGCATTTCACCCGCGATCTGGCGCAGGTATTTCATATCCCGATCGACGCGGCGGAAGCGCTGAAGGTGAGCGAAGGCACGCTGTCGATGGATGGGCCGGACGTTCACGGATATCACGAAGTGCCCGGCTTCGGCGACGAGGGGATCGTGCGCATCGCGCGTCGGGACGCGGCGGAAGTGCTGCAGGCGCGGGCGCACGAGCTCTTCGAAAAAGTGGAAAAAGAGATCAAACGCAGCGGCTACGACGGCATGTTGGCGGCCGGGCTGGTGCTGACGGGCGGTGGTGCGCGGCTGCCGGGCATGCGCGAGGCAGCGCGCGAGGCGACGCGCCGACAGGTGCGCGTGGCGCGCCCATTGAATCTCGACGGCCTGGTGGACAGCATTCACAGCGAAGAGTATTCAGCGGTGATCGGCCTGGCGGACTGGATGCAGAAGCAGATGCCGACCCGCTCCCCCTCGCGCGCGCGCGGCGGGCGATCCTTCGGAAGCGGGAGCCCATGGCGCGAGCGTGCGGCTCAGTTCATCCGGCGCCTGCTTCCCTGATGAGACGTTCGTCGTGGGTGAAGAATCCTCTGAGAGACGGATGCTTCGTGCATCAATTTGTGCAAGACAGGTGGCACCGACGGGTGTATAACCGTAACGCAGGGAACGAACGGCGGCGTTGATGCGGACAATTCTCTAAGAACTGTGGCTTGTGCTTTGAATTCTAAGAGAATTCTCTTGACAATTCGTCGTTCTCTCATACAATAGGCTGAGTTGATCGCGGAAGATTGGGCGGTTTTCCGTGTATCGGCGAACCAAGGCAACGGAGAGAAGAGGAGGCAGGCACATGAACATTACCGGTATGGGGGTGGAGTCCCCGGCGCAGATCAAGGTGGTCGGCGTAGGCGGCGGCGGCCAGAATGCGGTGAATCGCATGATCGCCGAGGGACTGAAGGGGGTGGAGTTCATTGCGATGAACACCGACCAGCAGGCGTTGATGCTGAGCAATGCGCCGGTGCGGGTGCGCATCGGCGAGAAAGTGACGCGCGGGCTGGGGGCGGGCAGCAACCCGGAGCAGGGGGAGAAGGCCGCCGAAGAGTCCAGCGATGAAATTTACAGCCTGTTGAAAGGCGCCGACATGGTGTTCGTGACCTGCGGCATGGGCGGCGGCACCGGAACCGGGGCGGCGCCGGTGGTGGCGCGCATTGCGAAGGAATGCGGCGCGCTGACGATCGGCGTGGTGACCAAGCCGTTCGGCTTCGAAGGCTCGCCGCGCATGAAATCGGCGGAAAAGGGCATCCAGAAGCTCAAGGAATTCGTGGACACGCTGATCGTGATCCCGAACGACCGGCTGCTGCAGATCGTGTCGAAGAACGTCGGCATCGAGAGCGCGTTCAAAGTGGCGGACGACGTGCTGCTCGACGGCGTGCAGGGCATCAGCGAAGTCATCACTGTGCCTGGCCTGATCAACGTCGACTTCGCCGACGTGAAGACGACCATGAGCAACGGCGGGGCGGCGCTGATGGCGGTCGGCAAGGCGAGCGGCGAGGACCGTGGCCGGGTGGCGGCGGAGCAGGCGATCGAGTCGAAGCTGCTGGATGTGACGATCGACGGCGCGCGCGGCATCCTGTTCAACGTGACGGGCGGCCCGGACATGAGCCTGTACGACGTCAACGAAGCGGCGAACGTCATTCGCGCCTCGGCGCACCCGGAATGCAACGTGATTTTCGGCGCGGTCGTGGATCCGAACATGAAGGACACGGTGCGGATCACGGTGATCGCCACCGGCTTCGAGGCCTTCGACGTGAGCAAGCCCAGCGCGCGCCCGGTGGCAGCGACCCCTGCGCAGACCGTGCGCACGACCACGCCGCGCACGATCGGCACAGCGCCGCGCGCTGAAGAGTCTTCGGTGCGTGTGCCGGACCAACAGGATTTGAACGTGCCGACGTTCTTGCGCAACCGCCGGCGCGATCTGGGCTCCTGATTCGCCGGTTTTCTTAGATTTCTTTTCGCATTTCGACTGCCTTCGCGCTTCGTACGCGGGCCCGGCTGCACCGGGCCCGCGCTGTTTTTCCACCCGCCGCGCCGCGCGGGAACGACCTTAAATTTTCTGCGAGATTTAACGTTGTATCGCGCCTGAGTCGTTGACTTACCCTGCGGCACCCCCTACAATCTGCGGCCCATCAGTTGCCTATACATGGCGTAGAAAATTCGTTCTACCCCAATATATGGGGTTTTGGTTACGAAAAACGGTAATTATTTGCTCCAGTGCGGGATTCGTGCTGCGACATGAAATAGTTGTGCGAAAGAGGGGAAATGTGGAGCGAAAACCATGCGATGTCCGTCGTGCGGAAGCAGTGAAACCCAGGTGCTGGACACCTCGCGGGATGCATCGGGAGGGATTCGGCGGCGGCGGTGCTGCAAGCAGTGCCAGCGGCGGTTCACCACGGTCGAACGCGTGGTGGAATCGATGCCGATGGTGGTCAAGCGAGGGGGACGGCGTGAGCCGTTCAGCCGTGAGAAGGTATCCGAAGGCATCCGTGTGGCATGTGCCAAGCGCCCGGTATCGGCCGAGGCGATCGAGCGGCTGGTGAGCCAGATCGAGGCGCAGGTGCTGGCGATGAATCGCAGCGAGGTGCCGGCGCGCGACATCGGCGACATCGTATTGCGCGGTCTGCGCAACCTGGACGAGGTGGCGTACATCCGGTACGCGATCGTGTATTTGAATCTCAAGGATCTCGAGAGTGTGCGCGGCGAGATCGACAAATTGTTCAGCGAGCGGTAAGCGAGCGAGCAACCGAAGAAGGCGAGAAGAAGTCGAGAGGAATCAACAGCCCTATGAAAATCACCCGACGATTCACCCAGGCCGGCAGCGGCCCGTACTCGAACATCGAATTCGTGAAGCGCAGTTCGGTCATCCGCAATCCGGACGGTTCGAAGGTGTTCGAGATGATCGACATCGACATCCCGGCCGGCTGGTCGCAGGTGGCGACGGACATCATCGCGCAGAAATATTTTCGCAAGGCGGGCGTGCCGAGCGCGACGACGCGGGTGAAGGAGAAGGGCGTGCCGGCGTGGCT
>JBIIIA010000048.1:0-13430 GCA_044235195.1 Thermoflexales bacterium | reverse complement strand
GACGCGAAATCATGTCCCCTTGTAAGGGGTCAGGGGGTGAGGCGTCTCCCGGAAAAAGCCAAAAGCCGGGCACACACAGTGTGCCCGGCAAGGCAATCGAGTCGTCAGGTTCGACTAGCGAGCGGGATTGTACTGATCGCAGGCATCGACCTTGGTCTGGCTGGCATCCTTGACCACACCGATGTCCTGGGTCAGGCCGTTGCCGGCGGTGCCGCGCGACAGCGTGTTGACCTTCATCTTCGGCGAGGTCGTCAGCTTGTAGCCCGGGGGCACGATCGGCATCACGTAGTAGGAGCCGCCTTCCGAGCGGAAGTTGTTCATGAAGTCCTTGTAGCCGCCGATCGGGTCGATCGGCACGCCGTAGGAGCTGCCGTACTTCTCACCGGCCGTCACGCCGCAGACGTACCAGTTGCCACCGTCGGTGACCTTGTACCACACCGGGATCCAGGCACCGATCTCGGTGGCGTCCCACTTGCCGTTGGCGTTCACGTCCTCGAACACGCGACCGGTGATGATCTGGCGCGAGCAGTCGACAGTGGCATCCGCCTCGTGGCCGGAGGGATAGCACGGATCAACAGCACCTGCGTGAGCGGCGCGCGAAGCAGGAATAGCGAAAGAGAAAATGGCGACGAGCGCTGTGAGCGCGCGGAAGAGATTCTTGATCATGGCTGATGTCGTACCTTTTGTTACTGAGATTGCTTGGAAATCGCGTTGTCTAGACAAAGGAAGTGTATTCACAACTCATAGCTAAGTCAACGGCACAACCAAGATTTACTACGGAATACCCCTATGCACGTAATTAATCACACATTAAGTGTTTGTTGCACATAGATTTCTTCGCATGCACAATCCGCCATGAATACACGTGCCAACTTCACGAAAAATCATGATCGCCAGCCCTTATTCAGCCGCCGGACAGCCGGTGAAAGATCGACTGGCTCAACATCAGGCGCGGCAGCGGGCTGCAATTCATGGTGGCCGCATGCAACAGCCACGGATGCATGAGAACGACGTCACCCGCAGCGCCGATGGTTTCAACGAAGCGCACCGGCACCCCCTCGATGTCCAGGCCGGCCGACAGCACATCCATCGATGGCGGCATAGCAGCGCCGCGATCTAGAAACGACAGCGCCGGGTGGGCGCGCCGCAGCATGCGACGCACGTCCGCCGAGTGACCGGCATCACCCGACTGCCCGGCCGCCAGGCGTTCCACCAACCGATGCGACCCGGCCAGCAGCATGGTGCCGCCGCCGCGCGGCCGCAGCGGCCCCAGCAGCGCCAGCAGTCGCACGCCCGGCAGCGCCCCATCGACGAAGCGCGGCGCAAAATCGAGGTGCCACGCGCTCCGCGGCGGCTGCCATGCGCCCGGCTGCGGAAACGTCACCAGGGGCGCGCCCCAGTTCGACGGCTTGCACCATGCCGCAGGCCCCAGCACCGCATCGCAGGCCGCGTCGACTTCCGCCGATGCCGTGAACGGCACCGCGAACGATTGGAACGCACCCACCCGCCCGACCGGCCATGTCGACGAATCTTCCAGTCGAATGCCGTCGCGCTCGGCGAGGAATTCAGCCAGGCGCCGCCGCAGCCCTTCCGCATCGAACGCCTCGGAGATGCGCACGTACCCGTCACGAAGAAACGCGGCGGCGGCGAACGTCATGCAAAAATCACGAGCCGGCGTCAGCCCATGCTCTTCAGGAGGTTGGCCATCTCGATCGCCGCCAGCGCCGCTTCGGCCCCCTTGTTGCCGGCCTTGCTGCCCGAGCGCTCAATCGCCTGCTCGATGTTCTCCGTGGTGATCACGCCGAACGTCACCGGCACGCCGCTCTGCCACGACGCCTGCGCGATGCCCTTGCTCGCCTCGCCGGCGATGTAGTCGAAGTGCGGCGTCGAGCCGCGAATCAGCACGCCCAGGCACACCACGGCGTCGTAGCGCCCGCTCTGCGCCATCTTCTGCGCCGCCAGCGGTATTTCGAAGCTGCCCGGCACGTACGCCACGTCGATGTCCTCGGCGCGCACGTCGTGCCGAATCAGCGCGTCCTTCGCGCCTTCCAACAGACGCCCGCCCATGAAATCGTTCCAGCGCGCGGCCACGATGCCGATCTTCAACCCGGTCCCGATCAACTTCCCTTCGTAGATGTTTCCCATTGTTGTCTCCAGTGCCTCGGCCGTCAGGCGGCCACTCGGCGCAGTTCTTCCGTTTCGAGGCGATAGCGCGCGATCGCCTCCACCGTCACGATGCGCAGACCATGACGCCGTCCGAATTCGATCAGCCCCGGCAGGCGCTCCATCGAGCCGTCCGCCGCGAGGATTTCGCAGATCACGCCGGCCGGCGTCAGGCCGGCGACGCGCGCCAAATCCACGCTGGCTTCGGTCTGCCCGCGCCGCTCCAGCACGCCGCCGTCGCGCGCGCGCAGCGGGAACATGTGCCCGGGCGTCGCCAGGTCGTCGTCCGTGCTGCACGGATCGATGAGCGTGCGAATCGTGTGCGCCCGATCGTGCGCTGAAATTCCCGTCGTCACGCCGCGCCGCGCTTCGACCGACACGGTGAACCCGGTGCCGAAGCCGCTGCGGTTCTGCGCCGACGGCACCATCAGCGGCAGCCCAAGCCGATCGAGCATCGGCCCGGTCATGGCCACGCAGATCAGCCCGCGGCCGTGCGTGGCCATGAAGTTGATCGCCTGCGGCGTCACATGCTGCGCCGCCAGCGCCAGGTCACCCTCGTTTTCGCGATCTTCGTCGTCGACGATGATCACCATGCGGCCGGCGCGAAAATCTTCGATCGCCTCGGCGACCGTCGCCATCACGTCACGCATAGCCGTTCTCCGCCAGAAAATCCATGGTGATTGCCCCTCCCCGCCCCGACGCGCCGCGCCCGGACAGGAGCTTCTCGACGTACTTGCCGAGCACGTCGACTTCGATGTTGATCGCTGCGCCGACCGACTTCCCCGGCAGCGTGATGTACCGCTGCGTGTACGCCACCAGCTGCACGCTGAAGCGCTCATCGTCGGCATCGACGACCGTGAGGCTGGCGCCGTCCAGCGCCACGTAGCCCTTCGGCACCACGTAGCGCAGCAGCGACGACGGCGCCTGCACGACGATCCACAGTGCGTCCTCGTCACGGCGACGCTCGACGATCGTCCCCGGCCCGTCGACGTGGCCCTGCACGAAATGGCCGCCCATGCGCGTCGTCGGCGTCACCGAACGCTCGAGGTTGACCGGCGCGCCGCTCTGCAGCGCCGCCAGGCCGGTGCGGCTGCGCGTCTCCGGCGACAGCCCCACCGTAAATCCATCGCCGTGCAGATGCGTGACCGTCAGACACACGCCTTCCACAGCGATGCTGTCGCCCAGCCGCGTGCCCTCCAGCACCGTGCGGCACCCGATGCTGAGCTCATAGCCCGCCGCCGCGCGCCGCAGGCCGCGCACCGTCCCGATTTCTTCGATGATCCCGGTGAACATAGTTTTCCTTCAGCGCTCGCGATCTTCGATCACCGACGCCGGCACGCCGCGCACGAGCACGTCCGTGCCGAGCCGTTCGGTGACCACCTGCGTCAGACGCTGCGCGCGCGCCATCGACGCTGCGCCGCGGCCGCCGACCGGAGCCGGCGCCCCGTCGCCGCCGATGACGACCGGCGCCACGAACGCCCACACTTCGTCGACCAGCCCGGCATCGAAAAACGCGCCGTGCACTGCGCCGCCGCCCTCGACCATCACGCCGCGCACGCCGCGAGCGCCGAGCGCCCGCAGCAGCGCGTGCAGATCGACGCGCCCGTGCTCATCGCGCGACAGCTGCAGAACCTGCACGCCGCGTTCCGCAAAGGCGTGCGCGCGCTCCTCGCAGAGCGCCGCGGTGGTCGCCAGCAGCGTGCGCGACGCGAATTCGTCGGTGAACACGCGGCTGGCAAGCGGCGTGCGGCCGGTGCTGTCGAGCACCACGCGCAGCGGCTGCACCCCTTCGATCCCCGGCAGCCGCACCGTCAGGCTCGGGTCGTCCGCGATCAGCGTGCCCGATCCGACCACCACGGCATCGACCATCCGCCGCAGTTCGTGAGCGCGGCGCCGCGCGTCGTCGCCGGTGATCCACTTGCTGTCGCCGGTGCGGCACGCGATGCGGCCGTCGAGCGACATGGCGTACTTGGCCACCACGTACGGGCGCCCGCTGCGCACCGCATGCAGGAAGAAGCGATTCAACTCCGCCGCCTCGCGCTCGCACACGCCGGCCGTCACCCGCACCCCGGCGGCGCGCAGCTGCGCAGCGCCGCCCATCGCCTGCGGATTCGGATCGGCCACGGCGTACACCAGGTGCGCGATGCCGGCGCGAACCACGGCTTCGCTGCACGGCGGGGTGCGGCCGTGATGATTGCACGGCTCGAGCGTGACGTACATCGTCGCGCCGACGACCGATTCCCCCGCCGCCGCCGCCGCCGCAAGCGCCTCCGCTTCGGCATGCGGCAGGCCGGCCCGACGATGAAATCCCTCGCCGAGCACGCGACCGTCGCGCACGATCACCGCGCCGACCATCGGATTCGGGCTGACGCCGCCGATGCCGCGCTCCGCCAGCGCCAATGCGCGTCGCATCCACGCTTCGTGGTCATCCATGGACGGAACATCTCCCGCGGTGCAGCATAGGGGAAGGATTATCCGCACACCGAGCATGTGACGTCGTCATCGCATTCGCTTCTCACATACGTTTCATACGCACGAAAAGAGCCGGGGTTCTTCGAGCCCCGGCTCCATCCGCGATGCATCAGTAGTGACGCTTCCTCTTCGCGACCACGACTACGATCAGCGATCGTTGTTGTAGTCGTCGAGGATGCGCGCCAGCTGATTCATGCGATTAGCGTCGGCCGTGCTGATGCGACCATGCGTGCGGCCGTCGAACGAGTACTTCGCCAGCAGGCGCACCGCCTCGTCGACCGCCAGAACGGCCGCGCTGCTGCGATACGCGCCAGCGACGAAGTTCAGCTCGGCAGCCGTCAGCTGCGCAGCCAGATTCCACGCCGGATCGCTCGCCATCTTCTTGCCCGTGTCGATGGTCGACTTGTCGAGCAGTCGCACTGCCTTCAGACAATCGGGCGCGACGTCGGGCGTCGTTGCGCTGCCGTGCAGCACGAGGAAATACGGAGAGGCGTACTTCCACCAGCTGCCGCTGCGCGCCGAAACCACGATGCCGGGCAGCGTGGCATGGCCGTCGGTCGAATCTCCGATCACCTGCGCCATGGCCAGCGTGCGATCGAGAATCGGCTTCTGTCCGCCGCCCGACTTCGAGCAGCTGGCCCAGTTCTTCCAAAAGCCGATCGTCAGCGCGCGGCCGCCGGGCGGCGGCGCGTTGTCCACCGCGAACGTGCGCGTGGCGCCGGACGGCACCGTGAACGACGTGCACACCGTCATGTTGTTCACGTTCGGATTCGGCAGCGTCGGCGGGATGACGCTGTTCGGGACGAACAGCGAGCCGTCGCCGGCCGTCGCCAGATTCGTGTTCCAGCCCGGCATGACCACTTCGCACAGCTGATACGGCGTATCGGGCGTGAGATCCGTCGTGAACGAAATCAGGCCCGCTGCGTCGGTGGCTGCAGAGGCCAGCAGCGTGCCATCGGTCGTGATGGCCGCGCCCTGCCGCAGCTCGAACGTGAACGACTGACCGGTCGCCGGCGTCTTGCCGGAGACGGTCTTGAGCACCTTCGCGCGACCGACCACGGCGCACGAAGCGCTCGCCGAGAACGTGTACGCATTCGGCAATCCGTAGATCGACGAAAGCGTGACGTCGCCGGTCACGGTGTTGTTCACCGTTCCGCTGAACGGGCCGGACACCGACCAGTCGTACGCATACGCTTCACCGGCCCGCACTTCGAACGGTGCACCTTCGCTCGGCGCCACCATCAGATCGGCGTCGCCGAGGTTGGCGAAGCGAATGCTGAAGACGGCGGGTCCACCCTGGCCGACCGGTTCCGCCTTGCAGACCTTCGACACCGAGAAGCTCGGATGCAGCAGCGTCGCCGTCTGCTGCGCAGCGCCGTCCACGGCATTGTCGAAGCCGTCCGGGTTGCTCTGCACCGAGACCGTGTTCGTCAACGTCGCGCCCTGCCCGTCGACTACGACATAGCCGTATTCGATCTTGCACGACGCGCCGGAGGCCAGACGGAACCCGAGCGCATAGCATGTGGACGAGCCGGAGTCGATCATCATCAGGCTGCCGGCGAGCGAATCGTCGATCGCCTTGAGCACCAGGTCGGGCGCGTCGGACGAGCTGGTGTTATCGATGGTGACCAGGTACGTCGCCGTGTCGCCCTGCTTGGTGTACGCCGGTCCGGTCTTCGTCACGCGAATGCCGGGCTGGAACAGCTCGACCGTCCACGTGTCCGTCGCCTTCAGCTCGTTCGGGAATCCGATCGGGCTGCAGAGCACCGACGCCGTGTTGACGAGCGGGTCGGGATCCGACTCGCGCACGATGTACGTCGCGACCGACGTATTCGTCGCCCCTGCATCGAGCGTGACTTCACGCACCATTCCGAGCAGCGTATCTTCGATTGCGCACTTCAGCGGCGGCGAATCGGACGAGCTGGTGTTGACCAGCTCGAACGTGTACACCACTTCGTCGGTCGCCTTCGAGAGCGACACGTTCGCGCGCTTGTCGAAAGTGATCGACGGCTGGAACAAGTTCAGTTCGTGGCTGGCCGTCGCCGTGATGTCGTTCGGGAAGCCGACCGGGTGATAGTGCACCTCGACGGTGTTCACGAGCGGATCGGGCACGCCGAACGGCACCGTCCATTTCACGCTGAATTCGCACACTGCGCCGGGCGCCATGTCGCCGCAGCCGGCCGCGATGGCGTACTCGGAAAGATCACGCAGCATGTCGTCGCTGAACATGTCGAGCACCAGATTCGGGCTGTCGGGGGAGCTGGTGTTCGTCACCTTGAAGGCAAATTCCACTTCGTCGCCCGACTTCGAGAGCACGTCGCCGGTCTTTTCCACGGCCACGCTCGGCTGGAAAAGCTCGACCGTCCAGCTGCTCGTCGCGGACAGCACGTTCGGGAACCCGATCGGCGAACAGGTCGCCGACGCGGTGTTGACGAGCGGATCCGCATCCGTGGTCTTCACGGTGTACATGATGTTCGTGACATCGCCTTCCCCGGCCGTCAGCGTCACACTCTTCGACAGGCCGAGCTGCGGATCGGCGATGTCGCAGATCAGCGGCGGGCTGTCGGGAGAAGAGACGTTGTTCAGCACGATGGTATAGACGACGTCGTCGGTCGCCTTGGACAGGCGCGTGTTCGCCATCTTCTCGAAGGCGATTGCCGGCTGAAACAGATTCAGCTCATGGCTGGCCGTGGCGACGATGTCGTTGGTGAAGCCTTCCGGATGGAAGTGGATCACAGCCGTGTTGATGATCGGATCGTCGTCGATGCCGTCCTGCGGATGCAGATCAACGGCAGCGACTGTCCACGGCACATCGAACGAGCAGGATGCGCCGGGAGCCAGCGACGCGCACGCGCCGGCGAATTCCGTCAGGTCGCCGATCACATCGTCCATGATCGAGTCGAGCACGAGCGCCGGGCTGTCCGCTGAGCTGGTGTTCGTCACGACGAACGAATACGTGACCTCGTCCCCGATCTTCGACAACGTGTCACCGCGCTTGACGATCGACACGCTCGGCTGAAAAAGATTCACCGAGTGCGCGTCGCGCGCGACGATGTCGTTGGGGAATCCGCGCGGGTGGTACAGCGCTGCCACGGTGTTGACGAGCGGATCGGGATCGGCATCGACCACGGTGCGGGTAACGACGAACGAGCATGCTTCGCCATAGCCGAGCACGTCGCAGCCGGCCGCCGTCGCGTTCGCCGACAGGTCGCCGATGACGTCGTCGACCAGCGTGTCCAGCACGAGGTCCGGGCTGTCTACCGACGAGGCGTTGCTGAGCACGAACGTGTACGCCACGTCGTCGCTGATCTTCGACAGCGCCGCGCCGTCCTTCGACAGCAGCAGCGCCGGCTGGAACAGCTCGACGGAGTGATCGTCCGATGCCGTGCATTCCACGCCGGTGAAATCGGCCTTCTCCGTGTAGAGGACGTCGACCGTGTTCGGCAGCGGATCCGGGTCGCCGGGCTGCACCGTGCGACGCAGCGTGATCGTGCACGATTCGTCCTTCTTCAGGACGTCGCCGCACGAATTCGCAATCACGTACCCGTTGGGGTTGACGTTGACGCCGTCCGCGGCGATCGACCCGAGCAGCGTGTCGCCGATGTTCCGCTTGTACAGCTTCGCATGGCCGGTGTTCTGCACGGTGATCGTGTAGTCGACGGTGTCGCCGATCTTCGACAGCGTGCTGCCGGTCTTCTCGACGGAGACGCCGCAGACCGCGAAGTCGCCGAGGACGAAGTCCTTGAGCTGCGCCGTCGGCGCGTGCGACGAGCGCGTCTCGGCGAGGAACGAGCTGTAGCAGCCGACGTCCTCACCGAACAGCGCCGTCATGTCGATGCCGCCTTCGAACAGCGCGCCGGCGCCACCGTAGTCCGTGCCGCCATTCTTGTTGAGGTACGGCCACGGCGGGCGTTCGCCGGTGAGATTGTTCACGACGGCGCAGAACGCCGTGTCCGCAGCCGTCGAGCAGTCGGCGTCCGCAGAATCCGCGACGAGCGTAAGTTCGCCCGTGGCGTCGTCGCCGGTCCAGCGGTACACGGTGACGCGGCCGACGCGGCCGCCGTTGCGGAAGTCCGCCAGGACCAGCATGTCGCCGTCCGTGTGCATGCCGACGAATGCGCCGGTGCCGTCGGCGCCTACCGGGCCGAGCGTGACCGGCTCGCGGAAGAACCAGAAGCCGATCTGCTTGTCGCCGGACCAGTCGAAGCGATCGGCGCCGAAGTAGAACTTCATGTGGCCGTCGGCCGGATTCTCGTAGGCCGCGGCGAACGCATCGACGATGTCATCGGCATCGGGGACGACGTCGTCGGTCGTGTCATAGATCCACGGGCCATCCATGATGCCGTTGGTATCCTTCGATCCTCCTCCGGTGAAGAAGCTGCGTTCGACGCGCTGCGGGTCGGCGTTGGGAACCGACGTGCGATACCCGTCGGGAAGGAACACTGCAGCGAACGCGGACGCCGTGCCGGAATAGACCAAGTCCCAATCATCGCCGGTGAGCGTCGGCGGCGTGCGCACGTCGGCATAGACGTTGGCCGCCCCTCGGTTCGTGGGATTCGTCTCGTAATCCAGCTGAAAATGTCCGTCGCCGGAGACGGCCTGCATCCGCGTATTCGGCGCGACGCTGGAGAGCGCCGTGGTGAAGATCAGGGATGAGGCAGCGACGGTACGGGTGATGGCGAACATGCCATCCTCCTTGGCCCAGTGATGGACCGCCGGCACTCCGTGACCAGTGCCGAATGCGCGCGCATATCGTGCGCGGCTATGAGCTGCACCGAATTGTTTTTTGCGATGCAACCGAAGTAGTCGCAGCGATCACGGGAATCCGCAGGGGGCAAGGAAAGAGGGGAGAGGAAAGAGGGGAGAGAGTTAGTGTGCGGCCACCGCCGAGTGCAGCAGTTCGACGAAGCGCGCGCGATCGGCGGCGAGCACGACCTCGACCGAGCGCGGCCGGCCGGTCATGCCGAGGTGATCGAGGATCGTCTGACCGCGTCCGACGCCGTCCGATGCATCGACGAGCACGGCGCAGCGCGTCGACTGCACAACGACGGCAGGATCGATCGCCACGGCCATGGCGATCGGATCCGGAAGGTCGAAGCCGTCGAGCTGCGTCTGCGTGAGCGCGAACTGATTGACCGCGCCCTGGATGTCCATGCAAAAGCGCGCCAGCGGCGTGCCGACGGCGCGGCACTGCGCGACGTCATCGGGCGTGAAGACGGCATACTTGCGCGAAATGTCCCAGCCGACCATCGTGATCGGCATGCCCGATTCGAATACGATCTTCGCCGCCTCGGGATCGGCCCACGCGTTGTATTCGGCGATCGGTGTGACGTTGCCGTAGCCATCGGCGGCACCGCCCATGATCACGCAGCGACCGACCTTGCGCACGAACGCCGGGTCGCGCAGGATCGCCATCGCCACGTTGGTGAGCGGCCCGAGAGCGACGAGCGTGAGCGCACCGGGCGCCGCATCCACCGCACGCACGAGAACGTCGACGGCGTGTTCCGGCTGCGCCACACGACCGACCAGCGGCAGGCCGATGTCGCCCATGCCGTCGGCGCCGTGCACGTTCTGCGCCGTTTCCAGCGCGCGCAGCAGCGGCGCATGCCGCCCGACGTACACCGGCGTCTCCGCACCGCACAGCTCGACGGTGTACAGCGCATTCTGCACCGCCTGCGCGAGCGGCACATTGCCGGCGACGACCGTGATCGCCTCGACGACGACGTGCGGACTGCGCAGCGCCATCACGAGTGCGACGGCGTCGTCGGATGCGGTGTCGGTGTCGATGATCATGCGCTGCATAGATGTCGCATCATAGACGGGTTACACTCGATGTTGCATGCACGATAAGGCTTCTACCGATCGGATCCGACGCGCGCTCGATTTCTGCAGGGAAAACGAATGCTCACTCACGACGATCGCTGCGACCGTGCAGCAGCGCCGCAGCGCAGCCGCCGAACTCGCCGCGCAGCTCGACAGCGCTTCGCAATCGTGCGATGTGCACGGGCTCCATGTGCAGTTGATCGCACGGCACGCCCGTCGCCACATGCAGCGCGCCGGCCTCGAACGAGAACCATCACTGAGCATGGCCGACCTGACGTGGATCGCCGACTTCCGACTCCGCGTCGACGACATCCTCATCGACGCCGTCGCTCACGATCCGGATGCATACGCTTCCATCGAGCGCGCGTGGAATTTGCTCACATGGGAAGATGCGGTCCGTGCGGCCGCAGACTACGTCGAACCGACGCTCGCTGCGCCCATCTCCGCAGCAGCGAATCGACGCGAAGACGCGCTGAAAATCGCCGCGATTTTTCTATGCGCCTCGGTCGTCGCATTCCTTCTTCATAGGCCGACGGGCATCGTGCTCGGCGCAGTGACGGCGGCGATCTACACCTACGTGGCGATGCTGCCGCCGATTCGACGCACGACGACGAGTGCGCTGCCGACGCCGTCGATTCGAACCGTTCCGGAACTGGCGTCGCTCTCCCGCGATGAGCTGGCCGAACTGCGCCGCCGCATCGATGCCGAACGCGCAGCGCTGATCCAGCGCATGGAAGCCACGCCGTGCGGCGACCCACCGCTCGATCCGTACGACGTCGTCGAGATTCCGTATCCGTAGCGCATCATCGGCGCGTTCTCTGCGCACTACTGCGCCGCATGCACGCGCCACACCACCAGCACGTTTCCCGATCCCGGCCATGTGCGTGTGCGCAGCAGCTCGAGGCCGACGGGCGGACGCCCGACGAAGATCGACGATCCGCCGCCGGCGATCACCGGAAACGTCGTCAAATGCAGCTCGTCGACGAGCCCGTGCACCAGCAGGTCGTTCCACAGCAGGCGACTCAGCAGCACCAGAATCTCACCGTCGCCGGATCGCTTCAACGCGGCGATCTCTTCGTGCGCCGCCGCGCGCGGAATCACACGCGTGTTGCGCCACGGCGCAAGTTCCTCATCACTGAGTGAATCGGCGATCACGATCTTCGGCACGGCGTCGAACAGCGCCGCCAGCTCGCGACGAATCGGTGTGGCGTTCGGATCATCCACCACGGTCGGCCAGTACGCCTTGTTCCCGAGGAACGCCGTCCGACTGAGCAGCAGGTAGTCCGCCGCGCGCAGTCGTTCGGCATTGTAAAAATCGAAGGCGTCGTCACCGACATATCCGTCGTAGTAATGCGCGAACACTTCCTCGATGCGTCGGCTCGGGCCTTCGTAAAAGCCGTCGACCGTGACGAAATTGCTGACGATGATTTTTCTCATGGGTGTATTGCGAAGTCAGAGTTGCGGTGCAGCGCCGGCGCTGCGCCGCACGCGCGCCAGCGCGAGCAGCGCCACGCCGCCGATGATCCAGCCGGCGGCGAAGAGCACGCCGGTCGGCAGGCCGCCGGTGGTGTACGTGAACGCATCGACGCGCAGCGTCGACTCGAGCAGCATGCGCCCGAATCCGTACCACAGCAGATAGCCGGCCATCATGTCGCCGCGCCGCAGCCGGCCGTTCGGCCGCTCGCTGCCGAAGCGCCGTTCGATCCACGTCAGCAGCGCCAGCCCGACGAGGTTCCAGATGCATTCGTACAGGAACGTCGGATGAAAGCGCGCCTCCGGCGGAAATTGCGCCATGTCGCCGTACGGTGCCACACGCGCCGACGCATCGATGCGAATGCCGAACCAGCTCGATCCGGTCGGACCGCCGTACAACTCCTGGTTGAAATAGTTTCCCCAGCGTCCGATCGCCTGCCCCAGCAGCAGCGCCGGCCCGATCGCATCGGCCAGCTGCCACATCGGCACGCGCTTCCACGCAGACAGCACGAACGCCCCAGCGATGCCGCCGAGCACGCCGCCGAAGATGCCCAGCCCGCCGCTGCGCAAATTCAAAATCTCGAGCGGATGCACACGGTAGTACGACCAGCCCGGCGTGCCGTCGTTGTATTCCGAAAACACGTGATACAGGCGCGCGCCGACGATGGCCAGAGCCAGCACCACCAGCGCGCCGTCGTAGATCACCTCTCGGTCGCCGCCGCGCTCGGCGAAGCGCCGCGCGCTCAGCGCCACGGCGCTCGCCATCGCCACGGCGATGACGATGCCGTACCAGTACACATCGAAACCGAAAATCGAGAACGCCACACGAAAGTCCATGCGCCGTAGTATCCCGCCTGACGATAATGCCCACCATGACCGCGCAACTGCCACGCACGTGGACGTCCGACAACGGAGACGGCACATTCACCAACCCGCTCTTCTACGATGAGTTCTCCGATCCGGACATGATTCGCGTCGGCGACGATTACTATCTCACCGGCACGACCAATCATTCGTCGCCCGGGCTGCCCATCCTGCACTCGAAGGATCTGGTGAACTGGAAGCTGCTCGCCTACGCCTGCGAACGACTGGATCTCGGGCCGTCGTTTCGTCTCGAAGACGGCCGCGAAAATTACGGCCAGGGCATCTGGGCTCCTTGCTTCCGCTTTCACGACGGCGTCTTTCATATTTTCTCGAACGTCAACGGCCAGCGCACGCAGCATTTCACCGCCGTGAATCCGGCCGGCCCATGGACGCAGCACGAACTCGACGGCTCACACCACGACCTGTCCGTGCTCTTCGACGACGACGGCACGGCGTGGGTGATCTGGGGATATCAGGGCATCCACCTCGCGCGCATGAAGCCCGACCTAAGCGGCATCGAGCCGGAGTCCGTGCGAGTCGTAATTCCGCCCGACGCCGGCATGGGCGAGGGCGTGCACTTCTACAAAATCGACGGCACGTACTACATCACCAGCGCCTGGTTCGCCGGCCGCATG
>JBIIIA010000316.1:0-4240 GCA_044235195.1 Thermoflexales bacterium | reverse complement strand
ACTCGTATGCGCCGACGCGCCACCAGCGGCGCGCCAGTTTCTGGAAGCCGGGGAAATACAGCGTGCGCGCCAGCTCTCCGAAGTCGACGTCGCCGTAGCGGTAGCCCTCGCGGGCGAACGCCAGCACCGCGTTCGGGCCGGCCTCCAGTTCACCCCCGGTGGTGATGGTGAAGTGCACGCCGAGGAACGGAAATTCCGGGTTCGGCACCGGATAGATCAGGCCGCGCACGAGGTCGCGCCGCGCAGGTTTGACGAAATAGTACTCGCCGCGGAAGGGCACGATCTGCACGTTCGGCTGCAGGCCGGCGAGCCGCGCCACGTCGTCGGCGTGCAGGCCGGCGCAGGCGATCAGTCGTGCGGCGTGCAGTTCGCCGTGCGGCGTGTGAACCACGATCTCGTCGGCGGTCTCCTGAATCGCAGTGACGCGCGTGGACAGGCGCACGACGGCGCCGCTGGCTTCCAGCTCCTGCGCCAGCGCGCGGCACACGCCGACGTAGTCGGCGATGCCGGTGTTGGGCGACCAGAGCGCCGCCACGCCGACGGCCTGCGGCTCGATGCGGCGCAGCTCGGCGGCGTCGATGCTCTGCACGCCTGGAACGCCGTTGGCCGTGGCGCGGCGGTGCAGCTCTTCGAGGCGCGGCAGCTCGTCGTCGGTGACGGCGACGATGACTTTGCCGCAGCGCTGATGCGCCACGCCGTGTTCGGCGCAGTATTCGTACATGCGCCGCGCGCCGTCGACGCACAGGCGCGCCTTGAGCGAACCTGGCTTGTAGTAGATGCCGGAATGAATCACGCCGGAGTTGTTGCCGGTCTGATGGCGCGCCACGCGCTCTTCCTTTTCGAGGAGCGCGATGCGCACGCCCGGCGAGCGCCGCAGCAGCGCGCGCGCCGTGGCCAGGCCGACGATGCCGCCGCCGACGACGACGAAGTCGAACGACCGATCCGTAGTGATCATGGGTTCACCGCCTGGCGAATCAGCCGCGCGATGTTGTCGTAGCGGCGGAAGGCCGGAATGAAATACACGCCGCGCACGAGCGGGCGCAGTTCCGCGAGCAGCTCGCCGGCCAGTCGCAGCCCTTCCTCGCGCGCCTGGTCGCCCGCGCCTTCAAGGCGCGTCACGGCGTCGTCGGGGACGAGCATGCCGGGCACTTCGTTCTTCAGAAACACGGCGTGGCGCACCGAAGCCAGCGGCAGGATGCCGACGAGGATGGGCAGCGTGAGCGCGCCGAACATTTCTTCGTAGCGCTGCAGGAAGCGGCGCGCGGCGCCGGCGTCGAAGACCGGCTGCGTGAGCGCGAAGTCGGCGCCGCAGTCGATCTTCTTTTTGAGCAGCTTCGCTTCCTTGTCGAGGTCGCCCGGCGTGAGGTTGGCGGCGACGCCGACGACGAAGCGGCACGGGTCGCCGATGGACGCGCCGGCGGCGTCTTTGCCGGCGTTGAACTGCTCCTTGATGAGCTGCACCAGGCCGGTCGGCACGATGTCGTGGTTGTCGAAGGCCTGCGGATAGTCGCCGATCGACGAAGGATCACCCATGGTGACGAACAAGTTGCGCACGCCGAGCGCGTGGGCGGCGAGCAGATCGCCCTGCACGCGCAGCAGGTTGCGGCCGCGCACGGGGAAATGCAGCACGGTTTCGAGGCCGGTGGAGAGCTGCACCTTGTGCGCGGCGGCCATGCCGGTCATGCGCATGCGGGCCATGGGGATGTCGGAGATGTCGAGGACGGTGGCGCCGGCGTCGCGCAGCATGCGGGCGCTGGCCTCGAGCGCGGTGGTGTCGGCGCTCTTGGGCGGCTCCATCTCGACGGTGGTGACGAACGCGCCGCTGCGCAGCGCGGCGGCGAGCGTGGATTCGCGTTCCGCGGACGCTGTCGCTTCGGCCGTTGGGCGCGCGGGCGTGGCGACGACGATCGGCGCACGCGTCGGCGCGCCGGCGTCGATCGCGCGGCGCATGGCGGCGATGTGCTCGGGGGTGGTGCCGCAGCAGCCTCCGACGATGGCGGCGCCGGCCTCGATCAGCCGGTGGGCGTACTGGCCGAAGTAGTCGGGCGATGCCGGATAGAACACGCGCTCGCCGCGGCGTTCGGGGTAGCCTGCGTTGGGCATCGCGGAGATCGGCAGCGCCGCTCCCAGCTCAGCCAGCGTGCGCTGGTAGCGCGTGACCACGTCCAGCACGCCGCGCGGCCCGGTCGAGCAGTTGGCGCCGAGCACGTCGACGCCGAGCTCGGCCAGCCGGCGCGCGGCGATCTCCGGCGTGATGCCGGTCAGCGTGCGGCCTTCGCGATTGAAGCTCATCGAGGCGATGAGTGACAAATCGCAGACCTCGCGCGCGGCGCGCACGGCGAGTTCGATCTCGTTCAAATCCGAGAACGTCTCGAGAATCAG
Organism: Thermoflexales bacterium; assembly: GCA_044235195.1. Classification (GTDB taxonomy): domain Bacteria; phylum Chloroflexota; class Anaerolineae; order J036; family Brachytrichaceae; genus CANJQH01. Next base: position 1,858 of record JBIIIA010000316.1, on the reverse strand, counting down.
AAAATCGACGCCGCCGTCGGCGAGCGCGCCGATCTGCGTACGAAATGCGGCGAGCGCATCTTCCGCGCGCAGCGCACCGAGCGGGGCGAGCACGGCGCCGAGCGGGCCGACCGACCCGGCGACGAGCACGCGGCGTCCGGCCTCGGCGGCGGCGGTGCGCGCCAGCAGCGCGCCGGCGCGGTTGATGTCGGCGGCGCGCTCGTCCATCCCCCAGCGCTGCAGCTGCGTCGCGCTGGCGCCGAACGTGTTGGTTTCGACGATGTCGGCGCCGGCGCGCACGTAGGCGCGGTGAATCGAAAGCACGACCTCGGCGTGGGTGAGGTTGAGCTCTTCGAAGCTCTGATCGCTGTCGATGCCGGCGGCGTAGATCTGTGTGCCCATCGCGCCGTCGGACAGCAGCTGACCGGCGCGTGCGAGTTCGGTGGCGATGTTCATTCCTTGTCCTTGTGCTCCATGATTTCTGCGGCGAGTGCCGCCAGCTCGTCGATTTCCTGCAGCGGCTTGCTGCGGCTTTCGAAGTAGCGGCGCAGGATCTGCGGCGGCGTGAGCGTCTCCGGGCTTTCGAGGCCGAGCCGGCTGCGCGATTCGCGCTGCACGTCGCGGCCGATGCCGGCGAGCATGTGCGCGGCGCCGAGCGCGTCTTCGATGTCTCGGGTGCGCAGCGCCGTCTCCTGCGACTGCAGCAGCCGTACACGAATTCGCACGATGGCGTCGGTGACGTCGTGGCGTTCGATTTCACGCAGCACGGCGTCGGTCGGGTGTTCGCCCGCCTCGGTGGCGTCGACGGCGATGGTGACGAAGCGCCGCACCTGCACCGGCACGAACGACCAGCGCGTGCCGCCGCGGGCGGCCTCGATCCACACGAAGCCTTTCGCCTCACGTTCCTCGCCGAAGTCGATGCGTTCGAGGCTGCCGGAATACACGATGCCCGGGTAGCCGCCCTTCGACACGTCTTGATGTTTGTGAATGTGTCCGAGCGCAATGTAATCCCATGCGCCGGACGTGAACGCGCTGGTGCGGATGGTGGCGTCGCGCCCGATCATCACCTGGCGTTCGCTGCCGAACACCGCGCCGTCGACGGTGAAATGTCCACACAGCACTGCCGGCGCGGCGGGCGTGAGGCTTTCCTCGAGCTTGCGAATCTCTTCGATGACGCGCGATTCCAGCGCCATGTCGAGAGCGTCGATCGATAATCCGCGCACGTCGTCGGACTGCATCAGGCGCGAGCGCTGCGGCCACGGGACCGTTCCCACCTGCAGCAGGCCGCGGCGCGTCTGGATTCGATGCACCTCTTCCTTCGCGGCGACGATGACGTGCGGCACCTGCAGCACGCCGAAAATGTCGACGCTGGTGGCGCGCTTCTCGATAATCGGCATGTCGTGATTGCCGACCAGCAGGATCGTGGGAATTTCCTTGCGCGAGAGACGCATGATCTGGCGGCCGAATTCGCGTTGATACGTCGGATTCGGGTCGCGCGTCTTGAACGCGTCGCCGGCGAAGATCACGCAGTCGGCGTCGTTGGCGATCGCATGGTCGACCACTTCGGTCAGCCGCTTGAGAAAATCGACGACGCGCTGATTTACGCCGGTTGTGGCGTCGATGCGGCCGTAATTTTCCATGCCGATGTGGATGTCGGCGAAGTGGAGGATGCGGATGGGATCAGCCATGGGGGGAGAGAGGATTGTAACGAATCGGCCGACTCCCACAGCCGCGGGTGCATCCGCCGTTTGGGGCGAGATTTCGCCGTCGCCTACGCCTCACCCCCTTGTATGGTTAAGTTGTGGTGTGGCAGACCGTCGCCCCCTGGGTCCTCGAGACCGTGGGAGAGCATGGGTCGCCACACCGCAGGTTGAATCTA
>JBIIIA010000047.1:0-13483 GCA_044235195.1 Thermoflexales bacterium | reverse complement strand
TGCTGGCCCCCTTCCGCGACGGCGTCTGGGACACCCCGGCCTACGTGCCCGTCGGCGATCCCTACACGTCCGAACTCGCCGACTACGAAGTCGCCATCCTCGCCCCGGCCGACGTCGTCATCGCCGGTGCCGGCGACGAGTCGCGCTCCGGCCGGCTCTGGAATTACTCGCTGCAGAAGGCGCGCGTGTTCGCCTTCGCCGCCAGCACCGTCTACGCCGTCGAAACGCTGGAACAGAACGGCGTCACGTTCATTCACTACGGATACCCGACCCACAAACAGCACGGCAGCGACGTGCTGTTCACCGCCGCCCGCGCCGTCGAACTGTTCACCGAACTCTATGGGCCCTATCCCTACCGCACGCTGCGCATCGTCGAAACAGGACGCCAGCAGGGACAGGAATATTCCGCCATGGTCGGCCTCGGCTCGATCCTCTACGACGGCTATCCCGGCCGCGGCAGCCGCCACGACCTGATCGCCACCACCGTCCACGAAATCGCCCACCAGTGGTGGTTCAACGTCGTCGGCAACGACCAGATTCGCACCCCCTGGCTCGACGAATCGTTCGCTCGCATGGCCGAGCTGCGCTTCTACCAGACGTACTACGACGCCGATTCCGACTGGTGGTTCTCGCATTACATTACTGCGCGCCGCCCGACCGGGCCGATCGACCTGTCGCTCTCCGAATACGGCGATTCGTCGAAATACATCGCCGGCGTCTACCAGCGCGGCCTGCTGTTCCTGAACGACGTCCGCAAGCTGCTCGGCCGCGAGAAATTCGATGAAATGCTGCGCGATTACTATCGCTCGCAGGAATACGCCATCACCGATCAGGACGCCTTCTTCGACGCCCTCGCCCGCCACACCGCCGACGACCTGCGGCCGCTCGTGCGCGGCTATTTCGCCAAGCCGGTCGCGCTGCCGTGCGCCATCTCCGGCGGCGAGCCGGGCTGCCGCTGACGGCGCGTATCATCGACGCCATGTCCGCCCTTCCCGGAGATTTCGAACCGCTCATCGCCGGCGACGCACAAGCCGCCGCACGCATCGCCGATCTGCAGCAGGCGCTGGCCGGCATCCGCCACCAACCGTCCGTCGCTGTGCTGGAATCGCTGCAGCCGCCCGCGCTCTGCGCGCGCGTCGTGCACGCCGTCGTCGCCGCCGCCGGCGGACGCCCAGCCTTCGACGACGGCGACCTCGTGCACACCTGGGACGACGTGCTCTGGGTGCAGCCCGAAATGCTGGTGTTTTCGCTGCCCGGCCGCAGCCTGGACGACATGATCGCCGAATTCGTCGCCGTGGCCGACCTGCCCGTCTGGCGCGATCTGCCGGCCACGTATCTCAACCAGATTTACGCCGCCGACCTCGGCGCATCGCCGCTCGACGCCGCCGACCTGCTGGCCGGGCTGCTCCACCCCGATCGCCGACCGGCGCCGACGTCGGAGCGCGCGCGGCGCGTCAGCCCGCTCGTTCGCGTCGAGCTGCGACTGTAGCCGTCGGCCGGCGCTCGAACTGGCCGAAGATCAGGCTCGCCGTCAGCCCCGCCAGCACCACGGCCGCGCCCAGCAGCGCCGGCGTCAGCCACGAGGTGCTCCAGGCCGCCGCGCCCGACGCCGCGGCGAAGATGCCGACCAGCGCCGCGCACGCTGCGCCGAAGGCCGCGCCGCGCAGCCACTGATTCGCCGGCAGCCCGTGTCGCAGCGCGGCGTAGGCTGCGCCGGCCACGCCGCCGAACGGCAGCGCCCCGGCTGCCAGCACAGGCAACGCGGCAAACGAGAACGCCGGCCCGACGCCGAGATTGGCGGCGAATCGCAGCACGCCGGCCGCCGCGATCACCCACAGCGCTGCGGCGATCACGCCCGCGCCGATGCCGTAGCCCAGCTGTCGCCACATGTCGCCGCGCGCGGAAGTCCATCGCCGCGGCGACTTTCCGTCGTCCAGCGTGCGCAGCAGCGCCATCGCGATGGTGCACGAAGCAGCCAGCGCAATGCCCATGAACTGCGCGATCGGCGTGCGCCCGCTGAAGATCAGAAACAGCGCCGATGACCATGCCACCGACTGCGCCACGATCTTGATGCGCACCGGCACCGCCTTGTGCTGGCTGTACGTCAGCGCCGCGCGCAGCGGCCCCTGCAGCCAGGGACGCGTCAGCATCCAATGATGCAGTCGCTCCGAGCTGCGCGCATAGCTGCCCAGCGCGATCAGAAAAAATACCGTCGACGGCATGCCCGGCACATACGCGCCGAGAATGCCCAGCCCGAGCGCGACCGTGCCCACGGCGACGAACAACGCCCGGCGCAGGCGCGTGATGGGCGTGTACGCCATGTCCGTCGTCGCGCCGCCGTCGGTCCTCCGGGCGCCGACCTGCGGCGCAATCACTGTGTCCTGATTCATACCACCTCGTATCCCTGGGCCATTCCCAGCTGCACTTGATTCAACAACTCATTGATGCGACGATCCAAACGACGATCGGCAGCTCCGTGCATCGTCAGCGGCTGCTCCCAGCTCGCCTCCAGCAGGCGATCCCGGAAGAACAAGGCCGCCTCCAGCGCGTCACGCAGCGGCACCCCCGCCGCGCGGCTCAGCTGCGCATACGCCACGCCGATGGAATGCGCCTCGTCGAGCATCATGCGCCCATCCGCCGCTTCGGCCGAGATGAACTGCAGCGTCAGACCCATCAGCCGCCGCCCCAGCATGCGATGCCGCTCGCGCGACGCTTCGTCCAACGTCTTCAACCATTGCGCGTCTCCCTGCGCCGCAGCACCCTGCCGCGCCTGCGTCAACGCAGCCGTCACCCATGTGCCCGATTCATCCGCGTCGACGACGCTGCTGCGACTGCGCTGCGCCAGAAACCGCTCTAGCTCCTGCACGTCGAACCGACGATGACCACCGACGGTCACCGTATGCGCGATCACACCCTCTTCCGCCCAGCGCCGCAGCGTGCTCGTGTGAACTCCGAGCATGTCCGCCGCCGCCTGCAACGATACCCAACGTTTGGTTTTCATACGCACACAACCTCGGAAACCTATTCAAATCGGATGAAAGCCTATCATTCGATCCTGAGATTCACTAGGGACGAATGTCACATGCTCAGCATGGCCGTTGTAAGATTCCGCCCGACGACGGCATCCGTCATCGTGATCCGGCGCGCAGAGGGCTGCGCGCGGGCTCCACATTCGCCATGAACGAGGAGACCACCACCCGCGACATCCCCCTGCCCGACGACTGGCGCGTCGAATATGTGTCCGCGCCCGCCGCATCGCCGATCAACGACCTGCCGGCCGCTGTGCACGCCGCCCTGGACCGGCCGCTCGGTGCGCTGTCGCTCGTTCACCTCGCCGATGCACATGCACGCGTGTGCATCGCCGTCGATGCGATCGACGAACCGCAGCGCAGCGCCCTCGACGTCGTCCTCGACGCGCTGCTCACTGCAGGCGTCCCGGCTGCGTCCATCACCGCGCTCGTCGCGCCGCCCGGTTTCGCCCCGCACACGCTGCCCATCGCGCAGCAAATTCATGACTTCACCGATCGCCGCCTCGTCGACGATCTCGGGCGCTGTGAGGGCGTGCCGCTCTCCGTCAATCACAACGCCGTGGACGCCGACCTGTTGATCGGCATCAGCGCGCTGCACCTCGACGACCCGCTGCGCAGCTCCGGCAGCCAGCGCTTCGTCGCGCACGACATGTCCGGCGTCGAGACACACAACGAGTTGAACGACACGCGCTTCCTCGATGAGATGTTCACGCCGTGGGCAGGCGCCGACCGGCTGTACGACCGCATCGTGCGCGAAGGCGCCCGCCGCGCCGGCCTCGTCTTCGTCGTCGATCTGCTGCTCGACGAATGCGGCCGCCCCCTCGCCGTCAAGGCCGGCACCCCCACGCTCGTCGACGCCGAGCTCGGCCTGATCGCGCACACCCTGCGCGAAGCCGCCGCCACGCGCCCCGCCGATCTGCTCGTCGCCGACGTCGGCCCCGTCGGCCTGTACTCGGCCGTGCGCGCGCCCATCCACCTGAGCATGACCCCCGACGCCGCCCTCGTGCGCGGCGGAATCGTGGTGCTTCCCGACCTGCACCGCGACGTGGCGCACAATGCCGCCGAAATCGACGAAATCGACGCCTTCTACGACGCCCTCGACATCGGCGCCGACTCGGAAGAAGTCATTCGCCATCTGCGCGGCCGCAGCCTCGGCCCGGGCGAATCGCGCGCCTATCTCCTCGCCCACGCCCTGCAGCAGCACCCGATCATCGCCGTGTCCGCCGACGGCGCCCGCACCGCCCGCCATCTGATCCCGGCGCGCGACATCACCGAAGCCGCCGAACTGGCGGAAACGCTGCTCGGCCGCCGGCCGCACACCCTCGTGCTCTCGCGCGCGCTCAGCTCGCTCCCCGTCGCCTCGCGCTTCGCCCAGCCGGAATCGGCGGACGACCTGCTCGACGGGCTGCTCGACGATCTCGATCTGTAGCCGCGCCTACGCGTACGCACTCGACTCGCGCACCACCAGTTCGACCGGCAGAATGACGTGCTGCGGATCGCACGATCCGTCGGTGCGCAGCAGTTCGACGAACAACTCGGCCGCCCGACGGCCTTTTTCCACCGCGGACTGCCGCACGCTGGTCAGCGCCGGCTGCATCAGATGGCTGGCGAGCAGATCGTCGAAGCCGACCACGGCCAGCTCGCGCGGAATGGATACAGCGTTCAGACGCGCCGCTTCGATGATGCCCCAGGCGATGGCGTCGCTCAGGACGGCCACCGCGGTGGGAGCCGGGGAATGCGACCGCAGCAGGTCGAACACCCGCCGCCCGCCTTCGATCGACGGATCGCACTCGTGCACGTAAATCCCCGGCGAGCGCAGCGTCAGCCCGTATTCGGCCAGCGCCGCGGCGTAGCCGTTCATCCGCCGGCGCAGCACACCGCGGTAATCCTCGAAGCGCGCATTGTGCGAATCCAGCGAAGCCACGGCGATGCGCCGATGCCCCATGTCCAGCAGATGCTTCATCGCCATGCGCGCGCCGGCGCAGTCGTCGACGTTCACCGAGGCGACGTGCGCCGGCGCATCGGCGTCGACCATCACGAACGGGATGCGGCGCTGCGTCAATGCCTTGACCACCGGGTCGTCATATTCCAGGCCGAGCACCAGGCAGCCGTCCACGAGTGCGGCGTACGTCGCATCGACGAGCGAACCGCGCATCGGCGGAATGAGCATGAGCGAAAATCCGCCTCGCTTGCACACCTCCCCCACGCCGCGCATGAATTCGGCGAAAAACGGGTTGCGCAGCACGTCGGGGATGTCCTGCGGCACGATCAGGCCGATGGCGTTCGTGCGCCGCGTATTCAGGCTGCGCGCGATCGGGTTGGGGGTGTAGCCCATGCGGCGCGCCACGGCGAGGATGTGCTCGGTGGTCTGCTTCGAAAGCCGGCCGGGCATGTTGAACGCAAAAGAGACCGCCGTCTTCGAAACACGCGCCTCCTGGGCGATGTCGGAAATCGTCACCCGACCGCTTCCGCTTCGTCCGCGTCGGCGCACAACGCCCGCCCCGCCGTTGCTGCCGTTCATCGCCTCGATTCCGTCCGTCACGCTCATGGCTCCCCTTTGCGTTTCCGCGCTCCACTTACTTATGTCATTCAGACGCGCGAATTGTAGGACCGACGTTTCATAATGACAAGTGAACCACTCACGGCAGCGGCCACAGGTTGTCCGGCAGCGCGGGCTCCGCCGGGGTCGGGGATGGGAACGCAATCGGGGTGGACGTCGGCGACGGCGTGCCCGTCGGGCGAGAAAGAGCCGGCGCGGGCGTCGCGCGTTCATCGACGACGACGACGGGAACGGCGGTGCGGCCGACCGGCGCCAGCGTGGGGATGGCGGGCGGGCGCGACGTCGCGGAGGCATCGGTGACGGGCGCCGCGGGCTCGTACGGCGCGGCCGGCGCGACGCCGCGCGAGCCGGTCGAGGCCACGATCGGCGGCGGCAGCGCCGTCGGCGCGAACGGCCACGCGCCGACGGTGCTGCTCAAAGCCGAAATGCCCACCACGCCGAGCGCGCAGCACACCACCGCGAACACCGCCAGCGTGAACGGCACCCAGCCGTCGGTGCGCCGCGACCGCCGCCGCGACCGCCGCGGCGGCTGGGCCACCGGAACCGGCGCCGGCACCGCCGCACGCTCGCCGCGCGGCACGCGCCGCGACGCCCGCCGCGTGCGCTCCTGTTCCGCCGCCTCGTGCGCCGCCACCGCCGCGCGAAATCGCCGCGCAAAATCACCCGCCGTCTCGTGCCGCCGGTGCGGCTGCTTCTCCAGCGCCCGCATCACCACGTCGCCGACCCGGCGCGGCACCTCCGGCGCGATCTCCGACAAATGCCGCGCCGTCGTCTCCAGATGCTTGCGCGCGATCGAAATTTCGTTCGTGCCCTCGAACGGATGCCGGCCGGTCAACGCCAGATACGCCGTCACTCCCAGCGAATACACGTCGCTCGCCCGCGTCAGTTCCAGCCGCCCTTCCACCTGCTCCGGCGACATGTAATACACCGACCCGACCCGCGCATGCGTGGCGGTGAACGCGGTCACATCCGCTGATTTGGCCACGCCGAAGTCCGTCAGCAGCGCCCGCCCGGTGCTCCGTCGGATCAGAATATTGCTCGGCTTGACGTCGCGATGAATGATGCCCTCGTCGTGCGCATAGTCCAGCGCGCGCCCGACGTCCGACAACAGCGGGCCGAGATCCTGCACCGAAAGCACGCCCTGCTGCGTCACCCAGCGGTCGAGCGACATCCCTTCGACGTACTCCATGACGAGATAGGGCGGATTGCAGCGCAAATCCGCCCCCAGCAGGCGCACGATGTTCGGATGCTCCAGATCCTCCAGCAGGCGGATCTCGTTCTGAAAGCGAACCAGCGCGTTGCGGTCCGCCGCCAGATGGATCGCCAGCACCTTGAGCGCCACCGTGCCCCCACCCGGCGCAGTCGCTCGGTAGACGGTGGACATGCCACCCCGTCCCAGCTCTGCGCGGTTGGTATAGGCGTCGAAACTCGACATTCTCGTTGGAAGCGAAGTCTACACCAAGAGATCACATAGTGAACACTTAGAAAAACAAATTTGGGAAACACGGTCCGGGAGCGCCGATGCGTGGCCGGCTTTCGGCTTTCTTACGCCTCACCCCCTTCCCCCTCTCCCCCTCGATTTCGCGTGCGTTTCTGTCGAGAAAGTAGCGATATGCGCACGAAATCTCGGCGAAGAGGGGGACATTGCCGCCACGCTTCCCCCTCTTCGCCGAAATTTCGCGTCGCCGGCAAAAGCGTTGCTCCGTCAAAGTCAAAGCGAAATTGAGGGGGAGAGGGGGTCAGGGGGTGAGGCGAGCCGCCCACCACTCTGGTTACAATCCCCTGGTGCCTACCGAATTCCTCCCTTCCTCCGTCATGGTGATAGTCGCGCATCCGGACGACATCGAGTTCGGCTGCGCCGGCACCTGCGCCAAATGGGCCCGCCGCGGCGCCCGCATCGTCTACGTCATCGCCACCAGCGGCAACGGCGGCACGCACGATCCGCAGTACACGCGTGAGACCATCGCCCAGCTGCGCGAACAGGAACAGACCGCCGCTGCCGCGCTGTGCGGCGTGCACGACATCGAGTTCCTGCGCGAAAACGACGGCGAAGTCATGCCCACGCTCGACCTGCGCCGCAAGTTCGTCGCCATGATCCGCAAACACAAACCGGAGATCGTCATCACGATGGATCCGACGATGATGTTCAGCGGCGACGGCTATATTAATCATCCCGACCACCGCGCCGTGGCCGTCGCCGCCATGGACGCCATCGCGCCCGTCGCCGGCATGCCGCTCATGTACCCCGAACTCGGCCCGGCGCACAAAGTGCGCGAAGTCTGGATTCAATGGGCGCAAAACCCGGACACGTGGATCGACATCAGCGAAACCGTCGACGTCAAGGCCGAAGCGCTGCGCTGCCACAAAAGCCAGGTCGGCGACGACGCCGTGGCCATGGTGCGCAGCTGGGCCACCGAAACCGGCCGCGGCCTGCTGCCCGCCGAGGCGTTCAAGGTCATGTTCTTAGAAAAGAGAGTGATAGTAGATAGTGATAGTAGATAGTGCGCTTAACCCTGATTTTCCACTATCACTATCGACTATCACTATCTACTATCACTACCCACTCTCCACTATTTCCCCCAGGAGATCCCCCTATGACACACATACCAACCGCTCGCGCACTGATTGCCGCTCTTTCCGCCGCCGCCGCGCTCGGCGGGCTGGCCCAGCCGGCGCTCGCCAACACCTCGTGGGTCGAAAGCTTCGCCTGCCCGACCGGCATCTCGATCTTCGCCGTCGAGGATGACCCGGCGCTGCCGGCGCCGCGTGTGGTCTTCGGCCCGACTTCGGCCGACACGCGCGAAGCGCGCCTCGTCGGCGAAGTCGCCGGGCCGAACGTCCCGGGCGGCAAAGGCCGCCAGTTCATCTATTTCGCCGAAACCGACCTCGCCCCCGGCAGCACCGGCATCGTGGCAGCCTTCGGCAAGCACAACGAGAGCTACGGCAGCTTCGTCGTGGCGGAAAAATGCGACCCGCTCGGCAGCGTGCGCGGCGTGGCCTTCGAGGATGTGAACGCCAACGGCGCGCGCGACGCCGGCGAGCCGCTCATGGCCGGCGCCTGGTGGAAGCTCAGCGGCGGCGGCAACTGGAATATCTGCGGCTACACCGGCGGCGACGCCACCTTCGGCCCGACGGTCGTCCCCGGCACCTACTGGCTCACCCCGATCGCCGGCCCCGGCTACCGCGCCACCACGCCCACCCGCGCCGTCCTCATCCGACGACTCGGTGAAGCCTCGCTCGGCAACGACATCGGCTTCGTCAAGGATCCGTCCGCGTCCGGCGTCGCCTGCAGCGATTACGATCCCAAGCCGATGCCCGCCGTCGCCGCCCCGGCCCCCGACGTCCTCGGCGCCCTCGAACGCGCCGGCGGCTACGATGCCTTCCTGACCGCCGTCGAAGCCGCCGGCCTCGTCGACGCGCTGCGCCAGCCGAACCTCACCCTCTTCGTCCCCACCGACGCCGCCTTCGCCAAGCTGCCCAAGGCCACGCTCGAACGCCTGCTCGGCGACCCGGCGCAGCTCGCCCGCGTCCTCAAGGGCCACGTCGTCCCGCTGCGCCTGGCCCCCGACGGCCTCGCCACGGACCGCTCCCTGCGCACGCTCGGCAGCTTCAGCCTGCGTTCGCGCGCCAAGGCCGGCGTCGTCACCCTCAACAACCGCGCCGTCGTCGGCGCCCCGGTCGACGCCGCCAACGGCATCGTCTTCCCCATCGACGCCGTGCTGTTCGTCAAGTAAAAGTGAAATATAATCGCTCCGCTCAGTCGCCCGTGTGATACGGCCTGCCATCGCGGCTTCGCCATCACCGAAGGGGCCGCGCCGCTCGGCGCAGCCTCACTACAACCGTGAGTAGGAGTGCTCCGATGGGCGGTTGAAATTTTCAGTCTGGAGAAGAAAACATGGCAGAGAAATTCGAACTGGCTGCGCAGCAGCGCACCACCATCGGCAGCGGCATCAAGGCGCTGCGCCGCAGCGGCAAAGTCCCGGGCGTGGTCTACGGCCGCACCACTGCCGCGTCGAGCGTGCAGCTCGACACGCGCGATCTCGGCAACGTCCTGCGCAAGGTCGGCCGCAACTCGCTCATCACCCTCGTCGTCGACGGCGCGCCGCACATGGTGCTCACCCGCGAAGTGCAGCGCGACCCGGTCTCCCGCGCCCTGCTGCACATCGACTTCTACGAAGTCTCGATGACCGAGAAGATCACCGCCTCGGTGCGCATCGTCGTCACCAACGAAGCCGCCTCGGCCGACCTCAAGAGCGGCGCCGGCGTGCTGCTGCAGGAACGCAGCGCCGTCGAAATCTCGTGCCTCCCGGCCGACCTTTTCGACACCATCACCATCGACGCCGGCAAGCTCAAGATCGGCGACGTCATCCGCGTGGGCGATCTGCAGATCCCCGCCGGCGTCACCGTCCTGGAACCCGCCGACGAAGAGATCGTCCGCATCCAGCGCTTCGTCGAGGCCAAGGTCGAAGACGGCGGCGCCGAATCCGCCGAAGTCGAAGTCATCGAGAAGGGCAAGAAGGACGAAGAGGAGGGCTGACACGGGGTACACTCCCCTCGTGTTTCGATCCCGTATCTTCCGGCCGCTGCTCGGCGCACTCGCGTGCGTCTGCAGCGGCCTTCTTTTTTCCGGGTGCGGCTTCGCCCGCATGATCGTCCCACTGCAGTCGCCGCCGCAGCCGCCCACCGCGCGCCCCGGCCAGCCGACGCCGCCGCCACCGCCCACCGCGCGCGCCACCGCCGTCCCCCCGACGCAGACGCCCATCCTGCTGCCCAGCGCCACGCTCCCCGCCGAGGAACCGCCGCCGGCCACACTCCCTCCCGAAGAGCCGCCGGCTGTGGCGCCCACCGCTGCGCCCGCCGTCGTCTACGAGCCGCCGCTCCCCACGAATACCCCGGCGCCGCCCACCATCACCCCGCTGCCCTCCCCCACCGTCGACCTCACCGCCGTCTACGGGCCGCGCCTCACCCCGAACACCAAGGCCACCAGCTTCTCCGTGATCCAGACCATCACCGCGCTGGCCGCCTCGCCGACCTACCCGCCCACCGACACCCCGCGCCCGCGCCGCACCCCGATCATCATCGGCGCCGGCGACGCCGCCGGCATCCGCACGACGCCCGGACGCGCCGCCGGCGTGCGCGTGCTGAACGCCTCCCGCCAGGTCAGCGCCGGCGGCCCGGCCGCCCTCGCCATCCGCACCGCGCCCGACGCCACGTGCGCGCTGCAGATCGCCCGCGCGCAGCCCGACGGCGCAACCAGCCTGGAGCCCATCGCCGGCAGCGCCCGCCTGAGCGCCGACCGCGACGGCGGCGTCGCCTGGATCTGGGCCGTCGACGCCGACGAACCCGCCGGCCCGCTCACGCTCGTCGTCGACTGCGGCGCCGCCGGCTCGCAGCAGGTGGAATTCACCGTGCTCAGCAACTGAATCCGATGACACTTACTTTCGATTCCGCCCGCATCCGCGCAGACTTCCCGATCCTGAACGAAACCGTGCACGGCCGCCCGGTCGTCTTCCTCGACAGCGCCGCGTCCTCACAGAAGCCCGTGCAGGTGCTGCAGGCGATGGACGACGTCTATCGCCGCCGCTACGCCAACGTGCACCGCGGCGTATATCTCTTCAGCGACGAAGCCACGCAGCGCTACGACCGCGCGCGCGCCACGATCGCCGCCTTCTTCGGCGCGCGCGAGCCCGAGGAAATCGTCTTCACCCGCAACGCCACCGAATCGCTCAACCTGCTGGCGTACTCCTACGCCCGCACACTCCTCGCGCCCGGCGACGAGATCGTCATCACCGAGCTCGAACACCACGCCAATTTCGTGCCGTGGCTCGAAGCCGCGCGCGCGCGCGGCCTCACGCTGAAATTCGCCCCGCTCACCGACGACGGCCGCATCGACGTGGAAAAGTTCGAGGCCCTCATCGGCCCGCGCACGAAGCTGGTCTCGTTCGCGCACGTCTCCAACGTGCTCGGCTCCATCACCGATCCGCGGCCGCTCATCGAACGCGCGCACGCCGTCGGCGCCAAAGTCATCCTCGACGGCTGCCAGTCCGCCCCGCACATGCCCGTCGACGTGCAGGCGCTCGGCTGCGATTTCTACGTCTGCTCCGGCCACAAAATGCTCGGCCCGACCGGCATCGGCGTGCTGTACGGCCGCCGCGAGCTGCTCGAAGCCATGCCGCCGTTCATGGCCGGCGGCGACATGATCAGCCACGTCGGCTTCGACGGCGCGCGCTGGGCCGACGTGCCGGTCAAGTTCGAAGCCGGCACCCCGGCCTTCGTCGAAGCCATCGGCCTCGGCGCCGCCGTCGAATACCTGCAGGCCCTCGGCATGGAGAACGTGCGCGCACACGAGCGCGAACTCACCGCCTACGCCCTCGAGCGCCTCGCCGCCGTGCGCGGCCTGCGGCTGTTCGGCCCGCTCGACCCCGACGCGCGCGGCGGCGTGGCCGCCTTCACGCTCGACCGCATCCACCCGCACGACCTGGCCTCGCTCCTCGACGAACAGGGCATCGCCGTGCGCGCCGGCCACCACTGCGCGCAGCCGCTGCACACCCGCCTCGGCGTCTCGGCCACCGCCCGCGCCAGTTTCTACATCTACACCACGCCGCAGGAAATCGACGCGCTCGCGGAGGGCATCGAACAGGCGCAGCGGGTGCTGAAGAGGTGAGGCGTAGGCGACGGCGAAATTTCGCCCCAAACTCCGGATGCACCCGCCGACGGCGGCCGGCGTACAATTCGCCCAGCCCGATCCCATGCAAGACCTCTACCGCGAACACATCCTCGACCATTACGAGAACCCACGCTGCACCGGCGAAATCGACGGCGCCGACTGCACCTGCGAACGCAACAGCCCGCTGTGCGGCGACCGCATCCGCGTCTACGTCAAACTGAACGCCGACGGCCGCACCATCGCCGACGCGCGCTTCACCGGCGACGGCTGCATCATCAGCCAGGCTGCCGCGTCGATGCTGCTCGAGGAAATCCCCGGCCGGCCGGTCGAGGAAATCGAACAGATGCCCCCGCAGCATGTGCTCGACCTGATGGGCGCGCCGCTGACGGCGCAGCGCGTCAAGTGCGCGCTGCTCGGCCTGCAGACGCTCAAGGACGCCCTGCGCGAATGGCGCGCCGCGCACCCCGCCTGATTCATGCGCGCGCTCGTCCTCTCCGACATTCACGCGAATGCCACTGCCCTGCAGGCGGTGCTGGCCGACGCCGACGCCCGCCGCCTCGCGCCGGACGAGCTGTGGTGCCTCGGCGACGTCGTCGGCTACGGCCCGGACCCGAACGAGTGCGTCGAGATCCTCCAGAAGACGCCGCACCTGTGCCTCGCCGGCAACCACGACTGGGCGGTGCTCGGCAAGCTCGACGTCGAGACATTCAACGACAGCGCCATGACCGCCATCCTCTGGACGCGCGAACGCCTCACCGCCGCGAACCTGCGCTATCTCGACGAGCGCGTCGGCCGCAGCGAACAGAATGGCGCCCTGCTCGTGCACGGCAGCCCGCGCCACGAGATCTGGGAATACGTCGCCGACTCCGACACCGCCGCCGAGAATTTCGCGGCGATCTCGCACGCCGTCTGCCTCGTCGGCCACACGCACGTCCCCATGCTCTACGTCGAAGACCCGCGCACGCGCATCGTGCGCGCCGTGCACGCCGAACACGACGTGCCCCTCACCCTGAAGCGCACGCACCGCTACATCATCAACCCCGGCAGCGTCGGCCAGCCGCGCGATGGCGACCCGCGCGCCGCCTACGCGCTCTACGACACCGACGCCGCGCAGTGGACGCAGTACCGCGTGCCTTACGACGTGCACACGACGCAGCAGCGCATGCGCGCCGCCGGCCTGCCGCCCAAGCTGGCGCTGCGGCTGGAATACGGACGGTGATCGCGTGA
>JBIIIA010000315.1:0-4258 GCA_044235195.1 Thermoflexales bacterium | reverse complement strand
GGAGTTGGAGCGAAATTGAGGGGGAGAGGGGGCAGGGGGTGAGGCGTGAGAAGGTCCGCCCCGACGTCACCCCAAAACCTGATATACTCACGATCGTTCGGAGAGATGCCGGAGTGGTTGATCGGGGCGGTCTCGAAAACCGTTGTGGGTCGTATGGCTCACCGTGAGTTCGAATCTCACTCTCTCCGCTCTTTTACTTTTCCCTGCCTGGTTTTTCTCAATTCCGCACATGTCCGCGCGATGCGTCGATTGCCTGAACGAAGCGATCGAACGGTGCGAAGTCACCGGCGTAACGTTATGCGCGGAGCACCTGTACTACGTCGACGACGGACGGCGCGTCAGTGAACGCGTGGCAGGCCAGATGCGTGCGAGCGGCCGAGTGGTGCATTCGCCGGCACGCTATCTTGCGCAGCTGGGCTCGGAATATCCCCCGCCGCGGCTGCCGCGCCCGATTCCCTTCCCCGTCCGACAGCTCCCGAACGGCTACGATTTTCTCGGCGGCGCTGCGGCGCTGTTGTGCGTCGCCTCCCTGCTGGCAGGCTGGCAGGCCGCCACCGGCGCCGGCGCCGCATGGCTCGCGCCGATCATCGTGCACGCCGGTGTGGCCGCCGCTGCGTTCCAGCGCGGCGCGCACGCCGTGCACGCCCGCGAAACGCGCACCGCCGGCATCGCCGGCCTGATCGTTTCTCTCGGCGTCCTGGCCGGCACCGCCCTGCTCGCCCTAATCCCTAGTCCCTAACTCCTCTTCCCTCTTCCCTCTTCCCTCTTCCCTCTTCCCTCTTCCCTCTTCCCTCTCCTACGTCGCACATCTCCGCCAGCACGCACCGCCCACATTCGGGCGCGCGCGCGTGGCACACCTCACGGCCATGCCGGATCAGGTTCAGATGAAACGGCCCCTCCGCGCCGGGCGGACACAGCTGTTCCATCAGCGTATGCGCATCGTCGGCGCTCATCGACTCCGGGCGCAGGCCGAGCCGCCCGGTGACGCGGTGCACATGGGTATCGACCGGGAACGCCGGCATGTCGTAGCAGAACAACAGCACGATCGCCGCCGTCTTCGGGCCGACGCCGTTGATGCTGGTCAGCCAGCGCTGCGCCTCGTCCACCGGCATCTGCGCGAGGAAATCGATGTTCAGCTCGCCGCGCTCGTGCGTGATGCGGCGCAGGGCCGCCTGAATGCGCGGCCCTTTCTGATTCGCCAGGCCGGCGGGTTTGATCGCCTCGATCACCGCGTCGGTCGCCGCATCGCGCACCTGCTCCCACGACGGCAGCCGCGCCCGCAGCCGGGCATACGCCAGGTCGCGGTTGCCGTCGTTCGTGTTCTGGGAAAGGATCGTCGCGACCAGCTCGCTGACGCCGTCGATCTTCGTCCAGCGCGGCGTGCCGTACACCTCGATCAGTCGTTCGTGGACCTGCGCGGCGCGTCGCTGCGCCGCCGTCGATTTCGCCATAACTTAGTTTCCGTCGCTCTCGAAGCGCAGGTTCGCGGCGCTGTCGTTCATCCCTCCGCGCCGATTGCGCATCAGCCAGACCCGGTCGTGCTCGTCGATCAGGCTCGCCACAGCGGCGTGCTCTTCCGCGTCCGGCATCTGGCCGCCGACCGACGCGTAGCGCAGCCGCTGCACGCCGTAGCGCATCAGGTTCAACACGTGCGCATACTCGGCGCGGATCACCGCAGCGTCGTCACGTTCCATGCGCAGCTTCGGCCGCTGCGCGGACAGCCGTTCGATTTCGCTCAGCATTTCCCCGAGCACGTCGGCATCCAGTGCGCGCAGCTCCGTCGGCAGGTTCGGCTCGCGCCGCAGCACCGCGAGCGCGTAGCCGGTGCTGTTGTGCGTGCGCGGCAGCGCGCGGTACACGTTGCCGACTTCATACGCGAACCGCCCGGCGGCGCCGGTGTAGTCGCGGAAGACATGCACACCCGCCAAATGCGCGATGTCCGCATCGGCGTTCGTCGCCACGCACCAGCTCACGGCCGCGCCGTACGCATAGCCGAGGAAGCTCACCGGCAGTGGCTGCAGATGGCCGGCGTCGCCCCAGTCGGTGTTCAGCAGGCCGATCGCGCCGTAGCGCAGGCCGTTCTCCGCCGCGCTGCGGATGTTGCCGAGCATGTTCTCCGTGCGCCCGCCGAGGCTGTTCCATGCCGAGGTGCCCGGACACACGTAGAACGGGATGCCGGACGCGGCGAAGCGCGCGCCGTGCTCGGCGAACGGATGATCGAATTCGTAGCCCCATTCCAGCGCCACGATGTCCTTCGGCAGCTCGTCCACCAGCTCCGGATGCTCCATGATGATGTCGCCCCAGAACTGCATGCGCCGGCCGCGCCGCACGACCTCGGCGTGAATCTTCTTCAGGAATTCCAGATACACCCGGCCGACGCCGAGCTCGGCCACGCGCTCGCGGCTGCGCCCCTGCCCGAGGTCCACCGTCTCGTCGCCGCCGACGTTGACGATGTCCGAGGTGAAGTGCGGCAGCGTCTCGTCGAGCATGTCCTGCACCAGCGCCAGGCTGCGCGGATCGCCGGGGTTCAGCGTGAACGGCTGGTCGAAGCGGCCCCAGCGCGTGTCGCAGCCGTCGGGGCACTCGGCCAGGTCGCGATACTGCGGCAGCGTCAGCCAGCGCCGCATGTGGCCGAACGTGTTCAGGTTCGGCGTGAGCTCGATGAAGCGTTCGCGACAATACTGGTCGAGCTGCAGAATTTCCTCGCCGGTGAACGGCGATGCATCGGCCCACACGGCCGGGTGCCTGCGAAAAGTGAACGTGTGCTCGGTGTACAGCTGCAGCTCGTTCATTTTCAGTTCGGCGAACTGGTCGACCAGCGCCAGCAGCGTGGCCATCGTCGGGACTTTGTCGCGGCTGACGTCCAGCATGACGCCGCGCTTCACGAAGTCCGGACGGTCTTCGATGCGCAGGTGCGGGATTTCACGCCCGCGCTGGCGCAGCAGCTGCGTCAGCGTCATCGCGCCGTAGAAGGCGCCGGCCGGCCCGCCGGCGCGGATGACGATGCCGGCGCCGTCGATCGTGAGCGTGTACGACTGCGCGGCGCGCGGGTCGTCGCCGGCCGCCGGCTGCACGACGATGCGCGCGCCGACCACGTCGTCCGGTGCGACGCCGGCGTGGATCGCCCAGCGCGCGCCGACGCCGGCGAGCGCCTTCTGCGCCGCGCGCGCGGCCGGCAGCAGCTCGGTCGCCGCTGCGCCCTGCAGCAGAATTACACGATCGCCCCCCATCACAGCCAGGTCGATGATGTCGGTCTGCGAGGACATGGCGACCGGACGCGGAAGCACGAGAAGGTCGAAATCGGACGTAGACGATGGCGTAGCTGGAGACGAAAACGGAGACATACCGCACATTGTATTCACGGAGAAAATACTCCGTTTTTCGCCGAGAGATCGGCCGAAAGCCGCAATCGCAAGCGCGCGTGATGCTTACACTGTGCGGCGATGGCGCAGACATCCCGCAACCACTTCAGCAGCCTCGGCCTGCCCGCCGCCGCCGCACGCATCCGAGAAGCCTGTGGCGTCAAAGCCGCCGCCGCGCAGGCGATGATGGCGCTGCCGAATGTGCTGGCCATCGGCGTCGGATTTCGCAACCGCGATCGCCAGGGTCTGCAGGAGCTGTGCATCGTGGCTTCGGTCGAGCGCAAGCTGCCGCTGAACGAGCTCGGTGGAAAGGATCGCCTGCCGCAGCAGATCGGCGGCTTCCGACTCGATGTCGTCGAAACCGGGCGGCTGACGGCGCTCGGGGAACCGCAGAAGCAGCGCATGCGCCCGGTGCAGCCGGGCCTGTCGATCGGCCATACCGGCGTCACCGCCGGCACGTTCGGATGCGTAGTGGAGCGCAACGGCGAGCGCCTGATCCTCAGCAACAACCACGTGCTGGCCAACTGCAACGACGCGCGCCTGGGTGACCGCGTGCTGCAGCCCGGCCGCTACGACGGCGGCAAGGCCGACAAGGACGCCGTAGCGCGGCTGGTCGAGTTCGTGCCGATCGCCTTCGACGTCGATCCGGGCGCCCCAGCGCAGAAATCGCGCGCCGTGCCGCAGGGCTGCGGCAGCGCCGTCGTGCGCAACAACGGCAACCGCACGCCGCCGGAGAGCGTCAATAAACCCGGCCGCAATCGCGTGGACTGCGCGATCGCCAAGCCGGACGCCTCGCACCTGATCTCGAGCGAAATCCTCGGCATCGGGATGCCGCGCGGCGTGGCGGTCGCCGCCCTCGGCATGTCCATCCAGAAAAGCGGCCGCACCACCGGCCA
>JBIIIA010000046.1:0-13611 GCA_044235195.1 Thermoflexales bacterium | reverse complement strand
CGTGCAGCGCGTCGGCCGCTTCGGCTGGAAGAATCAGCACGCCAGCCTGTTGTCGTTCGCCGCGGACGCGTATCTGAATGAAATGGGCATCACCAGCCCGTTGTTCCCCGAGGAGAACACCTCCAACGGGCGCTCGGTCGACGCGTTCGACGCCGTCGCCGATCCGGAGGAAGCGCCGTCGGCGGAATTTCCGTTCGGAGAAGACGTGCACATCTTCGCCGAATTTTCGCGCAGCCTGATGGCCCCGCCGCGCGCCGCCGGCGCTGCGGACGACCCGGACGTGCAGGCCGGCAGCGCCGCCTTCCGCGCCGCCGGCTGCGAGGTGTGCCACACGCCGACGCTGGAGACCGCCCCGGCCGGCACGCGGCTGAACGGCGGGACGTTCGTCGTCAGCGCCGCGCTGGGGGACAAGCGCGTGCACCCGTTCAGCGATTACCTGCTGCACGACATCGGCGTGGGCGACGGCATTCACCAGACCGGCTCCGACGAAGCGCGCAACAAAATGCGCACCGCGCCACTGTGGGGGCTCGCGACGCGCAATCGCTACATGCACGACGGCCTGAGCTTCACGCTCGAGGACGCCATTCGGCGGCATGCCGGCCAGGCCGAGCCGGCGCGGCGCGCATTCGAGAACCTGTCGCACGAAGAGCGCGAGCAGGTCGTCGCCTTCCTGCGCTCGCTGTAGAAATCAGGAGTGTCCAAATCTCCATCACTTCTCCATATCTCTTCGGTAATCTGACTGCAGCGACGTGAGTTCACACGATCGCAAGCGAGAGGACGGCGCCACCGGGAGAAAGGGGGGAGCCGTTCGCAGACAGGAGAAACACATCATGAAGAACATTCAATGGACGCGACGTCGTCTGGCGGGAGTTGCGGTTGCGGTGACCGGCGTGGCGGTGGCAGGCATTCTGGCCATCGGCAGCGCCGTGGCGAACAGCGGAGCAGCGCCGAGCGCGCTGGGCGCGAACTTCGGATTCATGCAGGATCACATGAACGGCCGCGGCGGCGGGATGCGCGGTGGGATGCACGGCGGCGAGCACATGACGATCGTGGCCAAGGCGCTCGGCATCGACGAAGCGGCGCTGCGCACCGAACTGCAGGGCGGCAAGACCATCGCCGCGCTGGCGCAGGAGAAGGGCGTGGAGAAGGCGGCCATCGTGACGGCGCTGCTCGAGCCGCGCAAGGCCGACCTGGCGCAGCGCGTGACGGACGGCAAGATGACGCAGGCGCAGGCCGACGCCATCCTCGGCGGCGAGAAGGCGCGCATCGAGCTGATGCTCGATCAGACGATGCCGAAGAATGGTCCGATGGGCGGCCGCATGGGCCCGGGCGGCCGAGGCGGGCTGGGCGGCCCCGAGACGATGACGGCCGTCGCCACGGTGCTGGGCATCGATGAAGTGGCGCTGCGCACCGAGCTGCAGGGCGGCAAGAGCATCGCCGATGTGGCGAAGGCCAGGAACGTCGACGTTGCCAAGGTGATCGCGGCGATCGTGGACGAGCGCACGGCCGACATCGCGCAGCACGTGAAGGACGGCGACCTGACGCAGGCGCAGGCCGACGCGCAGCTGAAGGACCTCGAAGCGCGCGTGACCGCGATGGTCGACAACGCGATGCCGATGCGCGGCAAGGGCGGCCACATGGGGCAGGGCGGACGCGGCAGCCACATGGGCAAGGGCGGCCGTGGCGGCCACATGGGACAGGGCGGCCGCGGCTGGTTCGGCTTCGGCCCGGGCGACGCAGCGCCGACGGCGACGCCGAGCGGCCAGGGCGGCTGATCGCAGTGCATGAGAATGAACGAGCATGGCGCAGCACATCCTCATCGCCGACGACGATCGACAGATCGTCCGACTGGTGCAGTCGTATCTGGAACAGGCGGGCTTCGTAGTGCGCACGGCGCACGACGGGGAGCAGGCGTTGCATCTGCTGCGCGCAGAGCGGCCGGACCTGGCGGTGTTGGATGTGATGATGCCCGGCCGCGACGGCTTCGAGCTGGTGCGGCTGGCGCGGGCGGATCGGCAGCTGGCGTCGCTGCCGATCCTGCTGCTGACGGCGCGCGTCGAAGACATCGACAAGCTCAAGGGCCTCGACCTCGGGGCGGACGACTACCTGACCAAGCCGTTCAATCCCCCCGAGGTCGTGGCGCGCGTGCGGGCGATCCTGCGGCGGGTGAGCGGCGACATGAAGCCGTCGTCGGTGCTGCGCGTGCGCGATCTCAGCCTGAACGTCGAGTCGCACGCCGTGACGCTGCGCGAACAGCTGCTCGATCTGACGCCGGCGGAGTTCGCGCTGCTGCAGGCGTTGATGCAATCGCCCGATCGCGCGTTTACGCGCGGCGAGCTGATCGACGCGGCATTCGGCGACGGGTTCGACGGATTCGAGCGCACCATCGACACGCACATTAAAAATCTGCGCCGCAAAGTCGAAGACGATCCCTCCGATCCGCAGTATGTGCTCACCGTATTCGGCGTCGGCTACAAGATGGAGCGCTGAGATGAATCGACTTTGGGTGCGCATTACTGCGGCGCTCGTCGGCGTGACGCTGCTGAGCGTGGTCACCGTCACCGTGCTGACGCAGGTGAACACATCGGCGCAGATGATGACGCTGTCGAATCGACAGCGAGAGATCGCGCAGGTGGTGCTGCTGGACACGCTGGTGGAGTATTACACGCTGACGGGCGGGTGGGACGGCGTCGAGCACGTGCTCACCGCGGCGCTGCCGAATTTCTCGCAGCTCGACGAGTTGACGGCGCGCGGCGGCAGGCCCATGCGGCGCATGCGCAGCTCGGTGCGGTTCGTGCTGGCGGACACCGAGGGATACGTGATCTCTTTTGCCGGCGCCGCGCCGCGCGATGCCCGCTTCGACCAGCAGGAGATGCGCGCATCGTCGCCGGTCGAAGTCGACGGCAGGATCGTCGGTTATCTGCTGGCCGATTCGCCGCAGACGGCGATGTTGTCCGAGGCGCAGCAGATGGTGCTCGATCAACTGCTGCGCTATGCGGTCGTGTCGGCGCTGGTGGTGGGGCTGGCGGCGGCGCTGGTCGGTGTAGTGACCGGGCGTGCGCTGGCGGCGCCGCTGGCCGACCTGGCGGAGACGGCGCGGCAATTTTCGCGGCGGCGCTGGGATGCGCGCGCGAGGGAGCGCGGGGCGCAGGAAGTCATCGAGGTGGCGCAGTCGTTCAATCGCATGGCCACGTCGCTGGAGCGCTCCGAAATCGAGCGGCGCAACCTGACGGCGGACATCGCGCACGAGCTGCGCACGCCGTTGACGGTGATCCAGGGCAACCTGCGCGCGATGCTGGACGGCGTGTATCCGCTGGAGCGCGCGGAGATCGCCACGATCTACGACGAGACGCGGCTGCTGAGCCGGCTGGTGGAGGATCTGCGCCTGCTGGCGCTGGCCGAAGCCGGCCAGCTGCAGCTGCGGATGCAGGAGGAATCGGCGCAGGCGCTGGTGCGCGCAGCGACCGCGCAGTATCAGTTGGCGGCGGAAGCGGCGAGCGTGCGCCTGGAGAGCGCGCTGTCTGGCGAAGAGCTGTTCGTGTCGGCGGACGCCGATCGCGCCGGCCAGGTGCTGCGCAATCTGCTGAGCAACGCGCTGCGCTACACGCCGGCCGGCGGTGTGATCCGCGTGCGCGTCGAGCGCGTCGCCGGCGGCGTGCGGTTTGCGGTGAGCGACACCGGCTCCGGCATCGCGGCGGACGTGCTGCCGCACATCTTCGATCGCTTCTACCGCGGCGACGCCGCGCGCACGCGCACCGGCGGCGGCACCGGGCTGGGGCTGGCGATCGTGCAGGGGCTGGTGCAGGCCATGGGCGGCCGCGTCGGCGCGGAGAGCACCCCGGGCATGGGAAGCACGCTGTGGTTCGAGCTGGAGGCGGCGTCAGTCGTCCGTCGTCAGACGTCGGTCATCGGTTAGCGCGAAGCTGCGCAGCACATCGAGGTCGACGAATTCGAGAGTGGAGATGTGACAGGCGTCGAGGTCGACGCGCGGAGCGACGCCGGCGTGCCAGGCTTCGAGCCAGCGTTCGACGCACAGGCACCAGTGGTCGCCGGGCTGCAGGCCGGGGAAGCCGTACATCGGCATGGGCGTGGACAAGTCGTTGCCGCGGGAGCGGCTGAAGGCGAGGAATTCCGCGGTCATTTCCGCGCACACGGTGTGCAGGCCGACGTCGCCGGGGCCAGTATTGCAGCAGCCGTCGCGGTACCAGCCGGTGACCGGGTTCGTGCTGCAGGTGCGGAGGGGCTGCCCGAGAACGTTGCGGGCCTGGATTGACATAGCGACGCATTTTACCGATCGGCCGGCGGGGATGCGAAGAATTCGGCGTGATTCATCCGATCTTCATGACGCCGACGGCGAACCACAGAGCGGTGAGCGCGCCCCAGACGACGTAGCCGACGACGACGGCGGGCAGCAGCCCGAGCCCGTACTGCAGCGCGACGTAAACGACGCCGACCCACACCAGGGTGGTGAGCAGGCCGATGCCGATGTTGCGCAGGAAGAGCGACTCCGCCGGGACGTCGACGGGAATCTGATTGCCGAACACCACCCACAGCGCGAGCGGGATGTTGATCGGCATGCTGGCGAAGATGGCGGCGGCGGTGCGGCTGCGTTCACGCAGGGCGGCGACGATCAGGATGATGCAGATCGACGTGACGACGGGCAGCGTTTTCTGAAAATTCATGGTGGAGGAAGCGTAGCGGAAAAACGCCGGAAATCGCCGGATAATCACGAGCATGAAGCGCACGACCATTCTGAAGACGAACGACGAGGCCGCGGGTGCTGCGCCGCGCAGCAGTGCGGAAGGTGTGGCGTGGGATTTGAGCGTGCTGTTCGATTCGCCGGACGATCCGCGCATCGAGGCGACGATCAAGTCGTTGAAGAAGCGCACGGCGGCGTTCGCGAAAAAGTGGCGTGGCCGGATCAAGGGCAAGCCGAAGGCGGCGGAGCTGCTGGAAGCGCTGCGAGAGTACGAGGCGCTGGCGGAAGACCTGATGCGGATCGGGGCGTATGCGCATTTGTTGTATGCGGCGGACACCCGTCCGGACGCGCACCGCAGCCTGATGCAGCGCGTCGATGAAATCGAGACGGCGCTGCGCAACGAGCAGCTGTTCATCGACCTGGAGTGGCTGGAGACGCCCGAGGCGCACGTGAAGAAGCTGCTGGCCGATCCGAAGCTGGCGCCGTATCGGCATTATTTGAAAAGCGAGCGGCGCTACAAGCCGCACGCGCTGAGCGAGGCCGAGGAGAAGATCGTCAACGAGAAATCGATGACCGGGCTGAGCGCGTGGCAGAAGCTGTTCACCGAGACGACGGCGTCGATGCGCTTCAAGATCGAAGTGGGCGGCGAGGTGCGCGAGCTGAACCAGAGCGGGGCGATGGTCCTGCTGCGGCATCCGGAGCGCGCGCAGCGCCGGAAGGCGTGGGAGGGGTTCTACGCCACGCTGCGGGGGCACGAGCCGACGCTGTCGTTCATCTACGACACGCGCTTCCAGGACTATCTGGTGAACAACCGGCTGCGAAAATACAAGACGCACATGCAGCCGCGGCACCTGGCCAACGGCATCGAGGCCAAGGCCGTCGACGCGATGATGACCGTGGTCGAGCGCAATCATCCGCTGGCGCATCGCTACTGGGCATTGAAGGCGAAGCTGCTGGGGCTGCCGAAGCTCGAGCTGTTCGACCAGTATGCGCCGCTGTTCGAGGTCAAGGAAAAAATCTCGTGGCTGGAGGGCAAGCGCATCGTGCTGGACGCGCTGCGGCGGTTTTCGCCCGAATTCGAGGAGATGGCGCAGCGCTTCTTCGACGGCAACTGGATCGACGCCGACCCTCGCGACGGCAAGCGCGGCGGGGCGTTCTGCGCCGGGGTGACGCCGACGGCGAATCCGTTTATTTTGATGAGCTACAACGAAGACATGCGCGACGTGGCCACGCTGGCGCACGAGCTCGGGCACGGCATGCACGACCTGCTGGCGGCCAAGCAGAGCCTGTTCAACTACCATCCGTCACTGCCGGTGGCGGAGACGGCCAGCGTGTTCGCCGAGAGCCTGGTGTTCGACGAGCTGCTCGGCCGCATGAGCAGCGACCGCGACAGGCTGGCGCTGTTGTGCGGAAAAATCGAGGACAGCTTCGCCACCGTGTTTCGGCAGACCGTATTGACGCGGTTCGAGCAGCTGGCGTACGACGCGCGCAGCAAGGGGCGGCTGTCGGGTGCGCAGATCGGCGAGCAGTGGCTGAAGGCCAACGCGCCGTATTACGGCGAAGTCGTCAACATGACGAGCGGCTACGAGCTGGGCTGGAGCTACATCCCGCACTTCATCAACACGCCGTTCTACTGCTACGCCTATTCGTTCGGCGAGCTGCTGGTGAAGGCGCTGTACGGCATGTATCGGCGCGAGGGCGACAAATTCGTGCCGAAGTACAAGGCGCTGCTGGCGTCGGGCGGCAGCCGCACGCCGCGCGAGCAGACGCGGGCGATCGGCGTGGACATCAACAGCGAAGCATTCTGGCAGATCGGCTTCGATGAAATCGACCGGCTGGTGACCGAAGCGGAATCCCTGGCTGGTTCTATGTAATGCAGCACTAATAGTGCGGCATACAATTCCATACAGTTTCGACCGCGTGAACCGCCGGTCGTCCATCAACTTTATAGAGCGTGCGCGGCACGAAGGCGTGCGCCGAGGAGAAAAATTCGATGTCTGAACATACCGTAACGGCGACCGACGCCGCCTTCGACAAGCTGGTGGCCAAGGGCGTGACGCTGGTCGACTTCTGGGCCACGTGGTGTGGGCCGTGCCGGCAGATCGCGCCGACGATCGACCAGATCGCGACGGAGAACGCCGGCAAGATGACCGTGGCGAAGCTGGACGTGGACGCGAACGGCGACACGGCGATGAAGTACGGCGTGATGAGCATCCCGACGCTGATCCTGTTCAAGGACGGCGAGCCGGTGGAGCGCATCGTCGGCGTGCGCCCCAAGGAAGCGCTGATGAGCAAGATCCGCCCGCATCTGGCGTAAGGTGGAATTGCGGTCGGAGTACGGGAGAGGCGGCGTCGCGCGAGCGGCGCCGCTCAGTTTTCCCTTATGACCTTGACAAAGTGACGTTTTGCGCTGTAATCGGCGGACTGTGGCAAAAGTGCGAATTGCACCGTTGCCGCATTGGCAAGAGCCGGATGCGTAGGAATGCTTCACGCCGAAGCAGGCCGGAATACGGGGATGTCGGCTCGAAAAGTGTCGTTGGAGGAGAAAAAAATGCAGAAATCCAAGTCGTTCGGTGCAGCAAGTCTGCTGGCGATTGCCAGCATGCTGCTGGCGGCGTGCGGCACGCAGGCTCCGCCTGTGGTGCAGACGGTCGTCGTAGAGAAGGAAGTCGTCAAGGAAGTCGAGAAGGAAGTCGTTAAGGAAGTCGAGAAGGAAGTCATCAAGGAAGTCGTCGCCACGACGGCTCCGGAGTGGACGACGGCGCATCCGATTCTGAGCGACGTGCGCGTGCGCCAGGCGATCGCGCACTGCACTGACCGTGACGCGCTGATCGCGTCGGTCTATGACTACGTGTCGGACGAGGACAAGCCGAAGCTGCGCATGGACACGTTCATGCCGAAGACGGCCGAGTTCTACGCCAAGGACAACCCGAACGTCATCGACTATCAGTACGACATCACCGGCGCGGGCAAGCTGCTGGACGATGCCGGATGGAAGCTCCCCGAGGGCGGCACGGTGCGCGCGAACGACAAGGGTGAGCCGCTGGTGCTGCGCTTCACGACCACGAACGCGGCGTTCCGCCAGACGTGGGCGGCGGTGTTCGAGCAGCAGATGTCCAAGTGCGGCGTCGTGGTTCAGCGCTCGCACGTCCCGGGCAGCATTTGGTTCGGTGGCAACTCCGGCCTGCGCCGCCGCGACTTCGATCTCGGCGCATTCGCCTGGGTCGGTGAGGCCGAGCCTCCCGGCGTGACGCTGTATGCGTGCGACCAGATCCCGACGCCGGCTAACAACTGGGAAGGCCAGAACTACATGGGCTGGTGCAACGAGAAGGCGAGCAATGCGATCAAGGCGGGCAACAACACGCTCGACCGCGCCGAGCGCATCAAGCAGTACGCCATCGTGCAGGAAGAGTTCACGAAGGACATGATCTCGCTGCCGCTGTTCCAGCGCAACGAGACGGCCGGCTACGGCAAGAACCTGAAGGGGTTCAAGGCCAACACGACCGAGTACTACACGCACAGCGCCAAGGACTGGGACAACGGCGGCAAGGACGTCGTGATCGCGCTGACGCAGGAACCGGCGTCGATGTTCGGCCTGATCGAGAGCGCCGCGGTGCAGCGCATCGCCGCGATCCTCGTGGACACCGGCTGCTACACGCAGTACGACTACGGCTTCCAGCCGAACCCGGCGTGCATGGACGAATTCCCGTCCATCGGCAAGGGTGCGACGAACGACGCCGTCGAGCCGAAGGACGGCGATCGCATCGTCGACGCCAGCGGCAACCTGGCCCAGATCGTCGGCGGCAAGGCCGTGGCGCTGGACGAGGAGAACAAGCCGACGGACAAGGTCGTCAAGGTCAAGAACGAGAAGGGTGAGGACGTGGACTTCGCGGCCGGCGTGAAGCTGCCGCAGCTGAAGGTCACGCACACGTTCAAGGCCGGCAACAAGTGGAGCGACGGCGAGGCCGTGAAGGCGGCCGACATGGTGCTGGCGAACACGGTGGCCTGCGCCAAGGACAGCGGCGCCACGTCGTTCTTCGGCTGCGACCGCACGGCTTCGTTCGAGGCCAAGGACGTGGACGGCGGCATCGAGGCCACCACGGTGTACGTCGCCGGCTATCAGCCGCCGACGTTCTTCCTGCCGGGCGGCTTCGGCATCCCGTCGCATCAGGTCGTGCAGAGCGAAGGCCCGAACAAGGGCAAGACGCTGGCGGAAGTGCCGACGGCCGACTTCCAGAAGCTCCCGGAGATCACCGAGACGCCGCTGGGCACCGGCCCGTACGTGCTGAGCAAGTGGGAGAAGGGCCAGCGCATGACGTTCGAGGCCAACCCGAACTACGCGGGTGAGCTGAAGGTCAAGAAGATCGTGATCCAGTTCTTCGGCGACACGAACGGCGCGGTGGCGGCTCTGCTGGCCGGCGACGTCGACATCGTGGGCAGCGAGACGCTGGGCGCGGGCGCCGAAGCCAAGGCCGTGATCGAGGCGGCTGCGGCCGGCAAGATTCAGGCCGAGAACATCGCCTCGGCGACGTGGGAGCACATCGACTTCAACCTGAACGTGCGCTAAGCGCGTCGGAAAGACCGATGTCATAGGGATGAGCCGCTCATCGCCGCTTCGTGCGGGCCGGGGAGCGGCTCATCGTTTTTTCGGATGTTCGACAACGAATTTTCGATGGAGGTACGACTACCGTGCTGACCTTCCTCGTGCGCCGCGCCATCTCGATTTTCGTGATGCTGCTGCTGGTGTCGTTCGCGGCCTACTGGCTGTTCTACAACGCGCCGGGCGGGCCGCTGCAGATGATCGCCGAGATGCAGCAGAGCGGCCGCAACCAGCTCGACGCCGGCGCCGTCGACCGCATCAAGCTGCGCTACGACCTGGACCTGTTCCACGGCGTGCGCTATCTGCGCTGGCTGACCGGCTTTCCCAGCGGGCCGATCGAGATCGGCGGCCAGTCGTTTTTCGGCGGCTCACAGATCGGCTGTCTGAAGGAAGCGCCGCCCGGGCAGAAAGTGATTCTGCAGTATGCGGACGGCACGCGCGTCGAATCGAACTGCCTGAAGCCGACGTATCTGCAGGACCTGACCAACCCCAATCGTCGCGTGAGCAAAGGTGCGCTGCGGCTGGA
This sequence comes from Thermoflexales bacterium, assembly GCA_044235195.1. Classification (GTDB taxonomy): domain Bacteria; phylum Chloroflexota; class Anaerolineae; order J036; family Brachytrichaceae; genus CANJQH01. The sequence continues at coordinate 3,786 of JBIIIA010000046.1, read as the reverse complement.
TTTCGGCGTGTCGCAGCTGATCGCGCGCGAGCGGCCGGTGCTCGAGCTGATCGAGACGCGCCTGGCGCCGACGCTGCTGCTGATGGGCGTGGCGAACGTGCTGGCGATCATCATCGCCGTGCCGATCGGCGTGCTCTCGGCCGTCAAGCAATACTCGCGCTTCGACTACATCGTCACCACGATCACGTTCTTCGGCTCGGCGATGCCCACGCTTTTTCTGGGCATCATGGGCATCCTGTTCTTTTCGCTGTTCCTGCGCGACGCCGGGCTGCCGTATCTGCCGCCGCAGCTGGCCGAATCGAACCGCGACGCCGTGGTCCCGCTGTTCGGCGAGATCCTCGCCGGGTCGCTGGCCGACCGCATCTGGCATCTGGTGCTGCCGGTGGGCGTGCTGACGTTCGTGAGCCTGACCGGATGGAGCCGCTTCGTGCGTTCGAGCATGCTCGAAGTGCTCAAGCAGGACTACGTGCGCACGGCGCGCGCCAAGGGCGTGCGCGAGACGATGGTGATCATGAAGCACGCCTTTCGGAACAGCATGATCCCGTTCGTCACGCTGCTCGTCGGCGTGCTGCCGAGCCTGTTCGCCGGGGCCATCGTCACCGAATCGATTTTCAGCTGGCCCGGGCTCGGGCGGCTGTACGTGCAGGCGCTGGGAGGAGATTACACGGTGGCGATGGCCATCCTGTTGATTTCGACCTTCCTGACCCTGTTGAGCTTCCTGCTGGCCGACGTTCTGTATACGATCGTCGATCCGCGCATCCGACTTTCCTGACCGGAGTTCGTCATGACAACCATTGCACGAACATCGGATGCGTCGATGCCGCGCGTCACCGAGAGCCAGGCGCTGCTGGTGTGGCGCCGCTTCCGCAAGCACAAGCTGGCGGTCATCTCGGGCGCGCTGCTGCTGGCGATTTTCGCGATGTCACTCTTCGCGCCGCTCGTGGCGCCGTTCAAAGTCGACCATCTCGACATCGGCTATAAGTTCGTCCCGTTCTTCACCGTGCACGAGCCGACGGGGAAAATGCACATCTTCGGCACCGATCATCTGGGCCGCGATTTGTTCACGCGCCTGCTGTACGGCGCGCGCGTGACGCTGAGCGTGGCGGTGCTGGTGGCGACGCTGTCGTGCGCGCTGGGCGCGGTCGTCGGCGCCGTGGCCGGCTACTACCGCGGGCTGGTGGACACCGCGCTGATGCGCGTGCTCGACTTCACCTCGGGCATCCCCGATCTTCCGGTTCTGCTGATTCTGGCGTCGATCCTGCTGACCGATCCGAATCTGCTGCCGCTGCCGGATTTCGTGACGAAGATCTTCGAATCGCTGCTGCTGGTGCGCGAGCGCGAGGCGCGCTCGGTGGTGGTCATCGTGCTGGTGCTGATGTCGCTGGGCTGGACCGGCGTGGCGCGGTTGACGCGCGGCATGGTGCTGGCGGTGCGTGAAGCCGACTACGTGACGGCGTCGCGGTCGCTGGGCGTGAACGACGTGGGGCTGATCGTGCGGCACATCATGCCGAACGTGGCGGCGCCGATCATCGTGGCGTTCACGCAGTCGCTGGCCGGCGCGTTCGCGGCCGAGACGGCGCTGAGCTTCCTGGGCTTCGGCGTGCAGGAGCCGGCGGCGACGTGGGGCAACATGATGGCCATCGCGCAGAACAACATCTTCGAGAACCGCGTCATGCCGCTCGTCGTCGGCATGCCGATCCTGATGTGTTCGCTGGCGTTCAACTTCATCGGCGACGGCCTGCGCGACGCGCTCGATCCGCGCCTGAAAATGTGACGGTAATAAAGATGGCGTGGCGGATGGGTGGCGGATGCGCGCTTGCGTTTCATCATCTACAATCCGCCCCATCTTTACCGAGGAGTATTCATGGTCTCAGCAAAAATCGGTGCAGCAACATCTTCGCGCGCGTACGCGAACCCTGCGGACATCCTGCTGGATATCCAGGGATTGAAAACCCACTTCTTCACGGAAGATGGCGTCGTGAAAGCCGTCGACGGCGTAGACATCTACGTAAAGAAAGGTGAGTGTCTCGGCGTCGTTGGTGAATCCGGATGCGGAAAAAGCCAGACCATGATGTCGGTGATGCGGCTGATCGGCCCGCCCGGGCGCACGGTCGAGGGCAGCATCACGTACGACGGCAAGCAGCTGCTGAATCTGTCCGAAAAGGAAATGACGGACATCCGCGGCAACAAGATCTCGATGATCTTCCAGCAGCCGCAGACGTGTCTGAACCCGGTGTTCAAAGTCGGCGATCAGATCGCCGAAGTGCTCGAGATTCACCAGGGGCTCAACAAGAAGGAAGCGCTGGCGCGGGCGGTCGAACTGCTGCGCATGGTGGGCATCCCCGAGCCGCAGAAGCGCGCCAACGCGTATCCGCACGAAATTTCGGGTGGCCAGGCGCAGCGCGTGATGATCGCGATGGCGCTGGCGTGCCAGCCGACGCTGCTGATCGCCGACGAGCCGACGACGGCGCTCGACGTGACGATTCAGGCGCAGATTCTCGACCTGATGCGCGACCTGCGCTCGAAGACGAACACGGCGATCATCCTGATCACGCACGACCTGGGCGTGGTCGCCGAGATGTGCGAGCGCGTGGTGGTGATGTACGCCGGCCAGGTGGTGGAAGAAGCCGACGTGATGACGATCTTCAAGAACCCCAAGCACCCGTATACGAAGGGCCTGATCGGTTCGACGCCGGTGTTGGGCGATGTACGCGAACGCCTCGAGGTGATTCCGGGATCCGTGCCGAACCTGTTGAATCCGCCGCCCGGTTGCCGGTTCGAGCCGCGCTGCCAGTTGTGCGAAGGCGCTGCGCGCGAGCGCTGCCGCGCCGAACTGCCGCCGCTGCGTGAAATCGAACCCGGACATTTCGTCCGCACCTGGCTGTACGACTGAGTTTCAACATGAGCACCAACGCAAAGAATTCGAATCCCCCGCTGCTCGAGGTGAACAACCTCGTCAAATACTTTCCGATCAAGGGCGGGTTGCTGCAGCGCACCGTAGCGCAGGTCAAGGCGGTCGACAACGTGTCGTTCGCGGTGAAGCAGGGCGAGACGCTCGGCCTGGTGGGTGAATCCGGCTGCGGCAAGACGACGATCGGCCGCACGGTGCTGCGGCTGACGCCGGCGACCAGCGGCTCGGTGAACTTCCAGGGCCAGGACGTGTTCAAGGCGAGCGCCGCGGACATGAAGGCGCTGCGCAAGGACATGCAGATCATCTTCCAGGACCCGTATTCGTCGCTCGACCCGCGCATGCCGGTCGGTGAGAGCATCGGCGAGGGCCTGCTGGTGCACGGCATGCGCGACACGAAGAAGCGCAACGAGATGGTGATCGAGATGCTGCGCAAGGTCGGCCTCGAGGATTACCACGCGCGCCGCTATCCGCACGAGTTCTCCGGCGGCCAGCGCCAGCGCATCGGCATCGCGCGCGCCCTGGCGCTGCGGCCGAAGTTCATCGTCTGCGACGAACCCGTGTCGGCGCTCGACGTGTCGATTCAGTCGCAGGTGCTGAACATCCTCAAGGATCTGCAGTCGGAATTCGGCCTGACGTACCTGTTCATCGCGCACAACCTGAGCGTCGTCGAGCACATCAGCGACCGCGTCGGCGTGATGTATCTGGGCAAGATGGTCGAGCTGACCGACCGCGAGTCGCTGTTCCGCGATCCGCTGCACCCGTACACCAAGGCGCTGCTGTCGGCGATTCCGATCCCGGACCCGACGGTGAAGCGCGAGCGCATGATTCTGCAGGGCGAAATTCCGTCGCCCGTGAATCCGCCGAAGGGCTGCCGC
>JBIIIA010000045.1:0-13650 GCA_044235195.1 Thermoflexales bacterium | reverse complement strand
CCACTTTCGGAGTTGAACGTGTGCTCGGCGCCGAACTGATGCCCCATCTCGTGCGCCACGTAGTCGACGTCGAATGCGTCGCCGACCGGCGCGCCGGAGCCGGTCACGCCGCGTGCTTTGTAGCCGGCGGCACACGGCACGCCCAGGTAGGCGATGCCGCCGCCGCCGGTGCTGAACACGTGGCCGATGTCGTAGTTCGCCGATCCGATCACCGCATCGATGGTCGCCTGGTTCTCGTCGAGCATCGTCCCGCCGTCGTCGTTGCTGTACGGGTCGGTGCCACCGTTCGTGTAGATCACGCTGGTCGTCGCCGAGATCAGCTGCATGGTGATGCCGACCTCGGTCTCGTAGATGCCGTTCACGCGGTGCATCGTCGTCACCATCGCCGCCAGTGCGTCGGGCACGCTGCCGCCGTGAAACTGCGTGTACTCGCCCGTCGCCGCCAGCGCCAGCCGATACTTGCGCAGCGTGCCGTCGGTCGAACGGCGCACGATCTGCGCCAGCTCGGCGCGCAGCTCGGATTCGTCCGGCGCGCTCTGCACGCCGCACGTCCACTTGTCGTGGCCGATCTTCTTCGTCAGGTCGCGCCGGTAGTAGCTCATGTGGCTGCTCGCGTCGCTCGTCTGATACGGGTCGACGTAGTACGTCTCGCCGCCCGGCGCCATCACCATGGCGTGAAAGCCGGCCGGCGTCCAGTCGAAGCGCACGATCTCGCGCGGGTCGTCGATGCCCTGCCCCTCGAACGTGCGAATCTCCGGGAACTGCGCAGCCAGCTCCGGCGCCATCGTATCGGCCGGCGTGAAGCGGTAGCGCCGCATGCTCCCGTCCGGCGCCGGCAACGTAATCGTCGCCTCCGCGCCGAGCACCGTCTTCAGACGAGCCTGGTTCAACGTCACCAGCCGAAATCGATCCGGCGTGATGCGCCGCTCACCGACGGCCGCGATTCGGTTCTGCGCCGCGTCGCTCCACAGGTCGTCGGACTGAGCGGACACGGCGCGCTGCGCGGCAATCGCAAGCACGCACACAGCGATGAAAATGGCGAAGGGAATAATTCCACGATTTCGATTCACAGGTTATAACTATAGCTGCGATGGATGGAGAGACGCCTTGGAAAACAACAAAGGCGCCCACCTTGCGAGAAGGTGAACGCCCATCGCGATTTGCCTGAGCTGCAGTGTTCGCAGAATTGTCTTCAGCGAACCAGGCCCATGCCCTGCAGCACGTTCGCCCCGTGGCGAATGCGACCGTAGTCGTGCAGTTCGAGGAGCAGGCGCGGCGTCTGCTCCAGGCTTTCGAGCGCCTCGAACAACGCGAAGAAGTTGATCTCACCGTCGCCCGGCGCCCAGTGCCGGTCGCTGAGGCCGTCGGTGTCCTGCACGTGCATGTGATACAGATACGGGCCGGCTTCGCGGACGAACGCATCCGCCGACGCGCCGCCGATGCGGTGCATGCAGTACGCATGGCCGATGTCGATGCTCGCACGCACGAACGTGGAATCGAACGAACGCACCAGCGCCATCCACGGCTCCGTATGCAGATCGAAAATATTTTCGATCACCAGTGCGCACTTGATTTCTTCGGCGCGGCTCACCACTTTCGCCAGGGTGTCGTGTGCGCGGCGAATCGTCGTTTCGATGCCGTAGTACGGCGACGCCGGCACGAAGTGATGACCGAGCGTCAGCCACGGCGAATGAATCACCATGTGCGACGCACCGATCTCCGCCGCGAAGTCGAGCCCCTGCAGCAGCCGCTCCGTCGCCACTGCGCGCACCTTCGCATCGAAGGACGCCAGCTGCAGGCCGTCGAACGGCCCGTGAATGCCCAGCCGTCCGGTATAGCCGGAGAGCATGTTTACGATCTCGCGAGCGCGCGGACGCCAGTCGCCGTCGAGCAGATCGGCGCGCACCGGATCCTGAATCTCAAGGTCGCGTCGGCCTTCGATCAGCCACTCGGCGATCTCCGGCAGGCGCTCCGACGGCACAGCCGCCCCGATGGTGTACTTGGGTTCGTTCATCGTCATTGGTTTCTTTAGGCGAACACTGCGAAGATCAGAATGATCAGCAGCATGTAGCCGATGCTGCGCAGCATCGGCACAGCGGTGCGCAGCAGCTTATTCGACGTCGCGTGCGGCGCGCGAGTGGTGGCATCGATGAGTCCGAAATTCGTCACGGCTGGTATGGTCTTTCCGAACCATTAAGGCATGGATGCGCATGGATTAAGTCTGTTCTTTTTGGCGCAACGCTGATTCGGGCTCCCGACGCACGATCGGGTTTTCTCCGACGCTTAACCTGCAGACGCAACAATCGGCGGCATGGACGCAGCAATCAGTGAACTCATCATCTATGCCTGCCCAACCGGCCCGCTCGCGGATGGACTGGATATTTTCTTCGAACGCAGCCGAGTCGAGATCGGGCCGAACACCGCGCATCGCTATATGCCACATTGCACACTGACCGGCTTTTTTCACGATGTGCCGAGCTCCGTTCCGATCTACGCAAAAGCTCTGGAAGCGGCGCTGCACCGTGCATCGCCGTCGCGGCCGAAGCGTGCCCTGCGCATCACAGCGATGGTGCTGTCGGACATGTTCAAGTACCTGAAGATCGAGTCGGAGTGGCTGCTGGCGATGATCGCCGACTTCGCCGCCAATGTGCACTCGCCCAGCCGCACCGACGATCTGCGCCTGAAGAACTGGCTGCATCTCAGCCTGGCGTACGACCACAGCTCGCTGCAGGAACACGATCTCAACGTCCTCGCACGCAAGCTGGTCGATCCGCACGCCGCCGCCGGCTGGGAGCTGCGCCTCTACGAACGATTGCCCGGAGATCGCTGGGTGCTGCACGCATGGTGGACGCTCGAATAGTTCGAGCGTCCACCATGCACATAGTGGCTTCGGCAGCGGTCACTTCGCCGGTGTGTATTTGCGCAGAAATTCGCTCACGCTGCGCAGGTCGGCGAAGCGTTCTTCGAGCGTGGCGCGATCCCAGTCCCACCACTCCGTTTCCAGAAGCGCCTGCGCCGTCTCACGATCGAATCGCGGTCGCAGCGGCCGTGCCGGAACGCCGACGGCGATCATGTACGGCTCGACGTCCTTCGTCACGACGGCCCCGGTTCCGATCACCGCGCCGGTCCCCACGATGACGCCCGGCATGATCACTGCACCGTGGCCGATCCACACGTCGTGTCCGATCACGCAGTGACTGCGCCGACGCCAGTCGAAGAAGTCGTGGTCGTCCTGTTCTTCGAATGCATACTCGACGCGCCGATACGTACTGTGGTGCTGCGTCACGCGATGCATCGGGTGATTGCCGGGGTTGATGCGCACGTGCGAAGCAATCGAGCAGAACTTTCCGATCGTGGCGTAGATCACCTGCGCGTCACCGGCCAGATAGCTGTAGTCGTCGACGGTGGATTCGACGATCGTGCAGTTCGCGCCGATGTCGGTCCATTCACCGAGTCGCGCCTTGACGAGGCGCGCGCTCGGATGAATCGTCGGCTCCGGCTTCAGCCGGCGCGGGGTGCGGTCGAGTTCGGGAGGAAAGACGGAGTATTCGTAGAGCATGACATCTCACATCGTGCTGCGGAATTCGTAGCGCAAATCGGCCAGCCGCGTCGCGTCTCACGGCTGTGCTTCGCGAATGACTGCGTTGACCGGGTTCATGAAATGCGCACGTCTTGTGCGGCGAAGCGCGGTGCACTGCGCCGATCGAGATAGATCACCTGACCGTCGCGAATCGTCGCGCTCACGCGCGGGTGTCCGCCGCCGTCCGAACGCGCGCTCTCCGCGACGAGCGCAATGTCCGCACGCATCCCGGGAGCCAGCACACCGCGATCATGCAGACCGACGGAGGCAGCGACGTTGCGTGTCACCAGGTTGACGGACTCGCTCAACGTGGTCGTCCCATTGCGCGCCAGCAGCCACGCCGCCTGCAACAGCGCGCCCGGGTGATAGTCCGCGGCGAGCAGGTCCACGACGCCGGCTTCGACAGCGTCACGGGCGCTGAGATTGCCGCTGGTGCTCACACCGCGATAGGCATTCGGGGAACCCATCGCCACGTACATCCCACGCGCTCGCGCCGCACGCGCAGCTTCCATCGTGACGGGGAATTCGCTGATCGTCACGCCCATGTCGTGCATCAGTGCGACTTTCTCGGCCGTGTCGTCGTCGTGGGACGCGATCGGCATGCCGCGCTCGCGCGCGATACGCGTCACGCGCTCGATGACGTCCCACGCGATCGGCGTTTCCTGCAGCTCACGCAGTCGCTCGCGCGTCACTGTCTCGGCGTAGTCCGCGCTGATCTTGCGCCATTCGGCCGTCATTTTGTAATAGGCCTCGAGGTCGCGATATTGGCCCTGGCCCGGTGTGTGATCGTTCAGCGACACCAGATGGACCAGCCCGCGCTCCAGCAGCTCCGCGAGCACGGGCGGTGCGTTGCGATTCGTCACTTCGAAGCGCGCATGCACGCGCATGTCGACGAGCAGATGCTCGGCTTCGTCGTGGATCGCCTCGACGATCGCCCGCGCCGTCTCTTCCCTGCGCACAGTGTTGCGCATGATGCTGATCTCGCTGAACGACACCGCGGCGTACGCCGTGGTCACTCCGGCCCCGGCCAGTCGCTTGTCCAGCTCGTGCAGCGCCAGATCATGCGGCAAATACGCCTTTGGGCGCGGTTCGATTTCGCGCTCGAGCATGTCGCCGTGCATGTCGATGATGCCGGGAATCGCCGTCAGTCCGTGGGTGTTCATCGCACTCGACGCCGCTGCGATGCCGCTGGCGTCTTCGACGATTTCGGCGATGCGATCGCCTTCGATGCGAATCGCGCCGCGTTCCACGACGCGGTCGGGAAGTACGATGCGCAGGTCGCTAAGCCACATCACGAATCTCCTCTTCTTTGTTGTTGACGACGGAACGCACGTACAGCGTTCGGTCGATCAAATGTTGCACATCTTCAGGGTGATGAAAGACGCCGAGCATCGCCACGCCCGCTCTTTTGAGCTCGGTCAAACGCTCCACGAGCGCGGCGCGCGCCGCTGCATCCAGGGACGCCGTCGGCTCGTCCAGCAGCAGCAGGCGATTGCGGCTGCTGAGTGAGCGCGCCAGATTCACCTTCTGCTGTTCGCCGCCGGAGAATGTCGTGGGATACGCATGCCACAGCGCCGATTTCAAGCCGAACATCGCCAGCAGATGCTCCGCCTGCTCACGTGCTGCCGCCCGCGCGACGCCCGTCGCCGTCAACGGCTCCATCACCAGCTCGAGCGCACTCACGCGCGGACGCGGGCGCAGGAACTGTGTGACGTGCCCGATCTCCTCCGCACGCAGACGCACGATGTCGATCTCCGCGGCGCGCGCAAGATCGATCACGCCATGCCTCGAGTGGTACCACGCACGGCCGCTCGTCGGCAGATACGTGCGATACAGGCAGCGCAGCAGCGTGCTTTTGCCGGCGCCGTTCGGTCCGCTTACCAGCACGAAATCGCCTTCGTCGAGCGTGAACGTGATGTCGTCGAATGCCGGCACCTCGCGCTCGAGATGATGGATCGCGAAGCGCTTCGTCAGGGACTGTGTTTCGAGAATCATAGTTTTGCGTGCACGAGCTGCTGGGTATACGAATGCTGCGGATCCTCGAGCACCTGATCCGTCAGGCCGCTCTCCACCACGCGTCCGTGCCGCATGACCATCACGCGATCGGACATCATGCGAATTACGCCGAGATCGTGCGAGACGATCACCATGGTCACGCCGCTCTCGCGCTGCAGGCGCCGCAATGTGTCGAGCACCAGCGCCTGCACGGAAACGTCGAGGCCGGTCGTCGGCTCGTCGAGCAGCAGCAGCTTCGGTTTGAGTGCGATCGCCTTCGCCAGCTGCACGCGCTGCTGCATGCCGCCGGACAGCCGATGCGGCGCGTCGTCCATGCGCGTCAGCGGAAATTCGGATGCAGCCAGCGACTGCCGCGCCGCCTCGCGCAGATCGGCGTAGCGCCGGTTGCCGGCGATGATCAATCGTTCAGCGACGTTGCCGCTGCTGGTGTTGCGCATGCGCAGTCCGACGTGCGGGTTCTGATACACGATTCCGATGTGAAACGTGCGCACGTTGCGCCGGCCCATTCGGTCGAGCGTGAAGAGATCGCGCGACTGCGGATCGCAGCCGGCGATGTGGTACGTGCCCGCGTCCGGCGGCTCTTCCAGATTCAGCAGCCGCAGCACGGTCGACTTCCCGGATCCGGATTCGCCGACGATGCCGAGCACTTCCCCCGGCCACGCCGTGAGGTCGACGCCGTCGACGGCGACGACGTCGCCGTAGCGCTTCGACAATCCGCGCACCTCGAGCAGCGGAGCGTCGGTCACGATCTGCGGCGCAGAAATTTCAGTCGCGCAGATAGCCGGTGATATGGAATTTTCCGTCGTCATCGTAGTAACTCGTCGCAGGGCCGGCAGCCCCCGTGCGCTGCGCGATCATCTTTTCCAGATATGCCGTGTCCGAAATTTCATGCCGTGCACTTCCATCGGCCTGCGGAATTTCAGTCATGAATTTGTTCTCGCCGTCGCTCTTCCAGCAGCGCCATCCGCGCTGATCCTCGATGCGGAACGGCACGTCGTCGAATTCCAGCGGCCTCACGTCGGTGTACGGCGGCACGGCATACAAGCGCTTCTCGCGGCCGGCGCTCAACAGCGTCAGGTGCGCCGCCTGATGCAGCTTCGGCACGTCCCAGCGCGGAATCGGGCTCGGGCTCATCACGTAACGGCCGTGCACGAGCGCCGGGTAGCTGGCGCCGATCGTGACGCGGCGGTAGCGCACCATCTGCTCGTACAAGCCGAGCCACAGCAAACCGTAGTCGGCGTCGGCATGCAGCACGCGCGATTTGCTCATGTCCGGCTGCACGCCGCGCAGCGGCTCGGGGTCCGGCACCTGCAGAATCAGCGCCTGCTTCTCCGCCATCTTTTCTTCCGGCACGCGGTGGCGGCTTTGAATCAGCGTCGCCCGCGTCGTGTCGGTCGTGGTCGCAGCGCCGCTCATTCGCGCGATGAAGCGCCGCAGATTGGCGGCGTTCACGCTGTCGTCCGCTCCCTGGTCGATCACCTTCACGACGTCGTTCCGGCCGACGAGGCTGAGCGTGACCTGCAGACCGCCCGTTCCCCAGCCGCGCGCGATCGGCAGCTCGCGGCTGGCATACGGCGTCTGATATCCCGGGATGGCGATCGCCTTGAGCATGCGGCGGCGCAGCTCGCGCTTGGCGTACTCGTCGAGAAACGCGTAGGAGTAGCCGCTCGGCGGCGCAGCCAGTTCACGAAGCGTGGTCGTCATGCTGCTCCTCCCGATGGGTTCATCGCCAGCGGCTCCGGTGCGGGCGCAGCGACGCGCTCGGCGTGCACACCGGGCGTCGCCGCCGTCAATTCTTCGGCGTTGCCGTAGTAGCCGTTCTTCGCCGAACGCGCCGGCGACATCAGCTTCACCGCGCGCATCGCGTCCAGGCTGCTGCCGAACGTCACGTAATGCGGCAGTTTGTAATGGATGCAGAATCCGGATGATTCCACCGGATCGGTGTGATACAGCACGTACTCCTCGGTGTGCGACGGATGCGGGTCGGGCAAATCCATCGCCATGTCGAGCATCGATCCGGCGATGGTTTTCACTTCGTTCCAGCCGATCGTGGCGCAATACCCGAGCGCCAGCTTCGGATCGTCGGCCTTGCCCTTCATCGTCGTCACGACTTCCGCCTGGCTCAGCCGCACGCGTCCGACGACGAACGATTCGCCGCTGATCGGATGCGTGATGCGCACATCGGCATATCCGAGCCGCAGCTCGTTGATGGTCGGATGCACCGATCCATAGCCGCGCATGTTGGCATATCCCAGCGCCAGCACGCCGCCGGTTTCCGCGCGGCTCAGCGACTGCAGTCGCACCGCCCGCGGCGACGGGAACAGCAAGGGCTCACGCGTCACATCGGGGATCGTCTCGGGGTCCGCTTCTTCCTGCCGCTCGATCGCCGGCAGCAGCTCCTGTTCGCGCTGCCAGGACGCCACCGTGGGCAGTCGCTCGGCGAGCGGCTCGGCGTTCGGGACCACCCCGGATTCGCCCGCACCTTCCGCACTTCCGCCGTCGAGCACGTCGAGGCGCAGGATGCGATGGCTGTAGTCGAGCGACGGGCCCAGCACCTGTCCGCCGGGAATGTCCTTGAACGCCGCAGAAATACGCCGCACGGTGAGCATGGTTTCGCCGGAGACCGCTTCGGCGTAGCCGATGCGCGGCTGCGTGCTGCGATAGGCGCGCAGCATCAGCGTCGCTTCGTACACGTCGCCGCCGCACTGCGCCAATGCCAGCGCCGCCAGTTCCGGCGCATACAGCGAACCCTCGCCCATCACACGGTCCACGAGATACGGCAGGCTGCGCTCGATCTCGCGCACGGCGTCCAGCGTCAGCGGCGCCTTGAGATCGTGATACAGCTGCTCGGAATTTTGAATGGCGCCTTCGCCTCCACGCGCCGCTACATACATGCCGTCACCTCCGTCGTGCGTGGCATGCCGATGACGGCGCCGGCGCGAACGAAAAATATGTCGACGCCGAGCGGGTATCGAATATGTGCCCGGCGCGTCGCCCAGAATTCCGCCGGCATCGCCGGCAGTTCCGCCTCGATGATGCCGTCGATCCCCGGACCGCGCAGGCGCATCCGCTCGGTCGCATGCTGCATCGGCAGCGCGATGATCACCGTAGCGCCGCGGTCGGGATATTCCGGATCACCACTGGAAAGATTCGCGAACGCCTGCAGGTCCTCGGCTTCCATGGCAGTGAAAAACGCGTAGTCCGCCTCCGCCGCCGAGCGACGACGTGCGCCGCTGTGCGCGATCGCCGCGCCGATTTCCGGATCGCCTGCGAAGCAGGTCGTCTCGGAGTCGAGCAGAGCATCGGCGATGCGGCCGCACGCCGTTCGCGCGTCCGCTGCGTCCGGCGCAAGCGCCTGCGCCCGCCCCGGGTAACTGAGTGCCCACATCAGCGCAGCGAACGCATCGCGTGTGCGCGATTCATCGATCGAAGGGGCGATCATCAGAACGTCTCCATTTCGACGCGCGTGGCAGAGACGCGCGCCATCAGATCGCGGTCCTGCAGTTCGCGCTGCATGCGCTGCTCTTCGGCGAATCGGGTGATCTCGTCGCCGTGCAGCCCGGCGCGCAGGCACGCATCGGCGATCGCGATCGCCAGCGCCTGCTCGAGGTCGCGTCCGATGCACGCGCCGTAGCCTTCCACAGAGTCCGGCCCGATGCTCACGCGAGCCTCGGCCATCAGCACTTCACCCACGTGAAAATGCACGCCCCGAACGGGATCGACCGCCGGCAGCATGACGATGCCGGTGCGGTTGCTGATGACGTGCACGTCGCTGAGCGACGCCAGCAGGCCATCGACGAAGGTCTTCAACGCGGCCGGATCGGCCTGCGCAAGAGAGGATAGTGTGGTCACGATATGAAATCGACGACGGGGTTTTATTCACACCCGTCGTCGATCGAACTACGAGAATTAGAGGTCTTCCGTATATACGGATTCACTCTTACTTCATCGACGACAGGTTCAGCTTGAGCAGCCGCGCCGCATCGCGCAGGCCGGTGAAGAGCTGGTCGATGTTCTTGAGCTTCAGCGTCGGGAACTCCGTGACCGGATCCACGTACCACTGCTTGTAGCCGGCGACGGTCGCCGAATCGTTGCGCACGTCCAGCAGCGCTGCCTTGACCGCCTGTTTGAACTGCGCCGGCAGCTCGTCGCGCACGCCGAACGGCGTGTTCGGAATCGGATCGCTGTAGCCGAAGATCACCAGCTGGCCGTCCTTGCAGCCGGCATACTTGGCGTTGATCTCAGCCTGCGTGCGGCGGCGGTTGATGCCGTCCGCGAACCCGCACGTGTCGACCAGCCCGCCGTTCGACATCGTGTACAGGTTGTCCTCGAAGTTGGCGGCCGCATCCACCTTGTCGTTCCACACGGCCACGGCCGCGCTCTGATGGCTGCCGGCGAACACCGACTGCATGTCCTTCTCCGGGTCGATGCCATTCTTCAGCAACGCCGTGCGCGGAATCAGGTTTCCGCTCGCCGAGCTAGGATCGACGAACGCGAAGCGCTTGCCCTTCAGATCGCTCAGCTTCGTGATGCCCGAACCCTTCTTCGTGAAGAAGACGCTGTAGTAAAACGGTGATTCCTTGGGACTGTACGTCGCCACCCCGCCCTTCGGCACGCGCGGATAAATGCCGACGGCCAGGGGATCCACCTTCATCTGGCTCGACGCCAGCACGTGCGCGAATGGACCGACTTCCATCGCGTCGACGAACTTGCCGCGCATGGCCTCGATCACCGCGCTGTAGCTCGTGCCGGTCTGCACCGTCACGGCGATGCCGAGCTTGTTCTGCAGATACGTGCGGAACGGTTCGAACGACTTCTTCGTCTGTTCGGCATCGGAACCGGCGAACAGTCCCATGCGCAGCTCGCTCGGCGACTGGTTGAAATTCAGAGCGAACGTCTTGCCCGTCCACGTTGCGGAAGCAGCGGCAGCGCCGACGGCTCCCAGTTTGAGAAATTGACGACGATTCATGTGTGTTGACCTCGTGATTATTTTTCGGATTAGAAATTTCAAATCAACTGAGAACGCAGTCGCGCGCTCAGACGATCGATGATGGTGACGGCGATGACCAGCACGAGCACGGCGCCCATCAGTTCACGGAACTGAAACAGGCCGATGTACTGATTCAGCCGCAGTCCGACGCCGCCCGCACCGACCACACCGAGAATGGTGGCGGCGCGCACGTTGTGCTCGAAATACGTCAGTGAATACGTGGCGATCAGCGGCAGCACCTGCGGCACGACGGCATAGCGGAACACGAGCAGCGAGCTCGCTCCGGTCGCGCGGACCGCCAGCACCTGCTGCGGATCGATCTGCTCGATCGCCTCGGCATACAGCCTGCCCAGCGAACCGACGGACGCGATCGAAAGCGCCAGCACTCCAGTGAACGGGCCGAGCCCGACGGCCGCGACGAAGATCAGCGCGAAGATCAGCTCCGGCACGGCGCGATTGGCGTTCATCACCAGGCGCACCGCCTGATACACGCTCGGGTGCGGCGACGTATTGCGCGCCGCCAGCAGGCCGAACGGAATGGCGAGCACCGCCGCACCGACCGTGCCGACCAGCGCCATCTGCAATGTCTCGATCACGAACGGCAGAATGCCCGGCACCCACACCCGATTCAGCACCGACGGTCGCCACTCGAACCAGGCGCGCTGCCCCGCTTCGACCGCAGGGTCGACCGGGGCAACGATTGCGTCGGGCATCGCCTGCCCGGTCGCCAGCAGTTCGTCGAGCGGGATCGACTCAGCCAGATCGGCCTTGATCATTTCCTGCTGCGCGTCGCCGTCGAGCGTGTCCGTGTAGCTCGTGGCGTTCACAGTGAACGGCACGGTGATCTCGACCGGCAGCTTGGCGATCGCCGTCCAGTCGAATTCGATCGGGAACAGGCGCACGACGAAGCCGATCATGTTCGGCACGCCGGCAATCAGCGTCGCCGGCTCGGCCTTCGTCCCGCGCACCGCCCACACCGCAGCTGTGAGGATCACCAGCACTGTCGCCGCCAGTCGCAGCGAGAATCGCGGCAGGGGCGCCAGCAGCGCCGCACGGTCGATGTCGGATTTCGCGCCGTTCGTCGACGCAGTCGGATTTACCGAAGGAACAATTTGCATAGCATGCGCTCCGTAGGGAATCGATTGAGAAGCGATCAAACAGGAAGGCGATCGAACCGATACACACGATCCAGAACCGCTTCGGTCATATCCGCGGGCGGTCCATCGAATACGATCACGCCCTGCGCCAGCCCGATGATGCGGTCGCAGAACTGTCGAGCCAGCTCGATCTGGTGAATGTTGATCAGCGCCAGGACGCCGTCCTCCCGCGCGATGCGGGCGAGGTCCTGCAGCACAGTCGCCGCCAGCTCTGGGTCGAGGCTGGCGACCGGCTCGTCGGCCAGGAGGATGCGCGGCTGCTGCGTCATCGCACGCGCGATCGACGCGCGCTGCTTTTCACCCCCGGAAAGTTTGTCCGCGCGCTGCGTCGCCCGATGCAGCAGGTTCACGCGCTCGAGGTTGCGCACCGCCAGCTCGCGTTCGCTGCGATCGAAGTAACCGAAGATGCCGGCCGCCGGCGGCTTGTACGCCAGCCTTCCGGACAGCACGTTCGTCAGCACCGGCAGCCGATCCACCAGGTTGAATTCCTGCCACACGAAGCCGATGCGCCGCCGCATCTTGGCGAGCTGGTCCGCCGTCGCACCGACGACGGACTGACCATCGACGCGAATGTCGCCTTCGGTCACGGTTTCCAACCCGTTGACGCAGCGCAGCAGCGTGGACTTTCCGGCGCCAGATCGCCCGATCACCGCGACGATCTCGCCGGCGTCCGCACGAAAGCTCACGCGCTTCAATGCCTCGTGCCCGTTCGGATAAATCTGCCGCAGATTTTCAACTTCGAGTAGTGCCAATTCATTCCTCCGCGCTCTTGAACGCGAGAGGGACGATAGTCATCGTGCGTTAAGGACAGCACGTCCCGAGGCTAAGCTCGGATTAAGCACGCCCGCGCTATAGTCGCCGGCGTGTCCGATCCCGCACTCCCGATCGTCGCCGCGCTGCCCGAGCTGCGCCTGCGCCTGAACGAGTCCCCGCTCGTCCTGCTGCAGGCCCCACCCGGCGCCGGCAAGAGCACCGCCCTGCCGCTCGCCCTCCTCGACGAGGCGTACACGCGCGGACGCCGCATCCTCATGCTCGAGCCGCGCCGCGTCGCCGCCCGCGCCGTCGCCGCCCGCATGGCCGAGTCGCTCGGTGAATCGGTCGGCGCCACGGTCGGTTACCAGATTCGCTTCGAGCGACGCGTCGGCCCGCACACGCGCATCGAAGTCCTCACCGAGGGCGTGCTCACGCGCATGCTGCAGACCGACCCGTCGCTCGACGGCGTCGGCCTCGTCGTCTTCGACGAATTCCACGAGCGCAGCCTGCACGCCGATCTCGCGCTCGCCCTCTGCCGCGACGCACAGTCTTCGCTGCGCGACGACCTGCGCATCCTCGTCATGTCGGCCACGCTCGACGCCTCGATCGCGTCCGGGCCGCTCGCCGCATTTCCGCTCGTGCAAGCGCACGCGCGCTCGTTCCCCGTGGAGATCGCCTACGCCGATCGCGAGCCGTCCGGACCGCTGCCCGCCCAGGTCGCCGCCGCCGCCGCGCGCGCCCTCGCCGAACACGCCGGCGATGTGCTCGCCTTCCTGCCGGGCGTCGGAGAAATTCAACGCGCGCGCGATCTGTTGCTCGAACGCGGCGTCGACGCCGAGGTGCGCACGCTCTTCGGTGAAATGCCGCTCGACGAACAGCAGGCGGTGCTGCGCGCGCATCCGCACACCCGCCGCCGCATCGTGCTCGCCACCTCCATCGCCGAAACGTCGCTCACTCTCGAAGGCGTGCGCACCGTCGTCGACTGCGGCTTCACGCGCACCGCACGCTTCGATCCCGCCAGCGATCTCACACGCCTCGAAACTGTGCGCGTCACTGCCGACGCCGCCGACCAGCGCGCCGGCCGCGCCGGCCGCCTCGGCCCCGGCGTGTGCTATCGGCTGTGGACGGCCGCCGCGCACCACAGCCTCGGCGCC
>JBIIIA010000313.1:0-4298 GCA_044235195.1 Thermoflexales bacterium | reverse complement strand
TGAGCTTGGCCGTTTCGAAGTGCGCTGGTTCATCGTAATGCTGCCAGGGGGGGACGGCGAGCGCGAGGTGGAATCCGATGAACGCCGCCACCGTGATCAGCGCGAAAAGACCACCCATGGTGCGCAGACCGCCGGTGCGCCTGCCGCGTGGGAGGCGGGCGACCGAAGACGGCGGAGTGGAGGTGGTCGGCAGGCTCATCGGCAGGCGAATTCGATTTCAGGCGAAGCGCTGTTGCTCGGGGGGCGCATCGACGGAGTCGGAGAAATCCTGCGCGCCCAATTTTTGGCGCAGCAGGAAGTAGACGTATTTGGGATTCAGCAGCAGGTAGCGCTTCCAAAGCCGCCTGGGTTCCTTGATCAGGCGAAACAGCCACTCGAGCCCGTAGCGCTGCAGCGTGCTCGGCGCCTGCGCGAGCGTGCCGGCATGAAAATCGAAGGCGGCGCCGACGGCCAGCACCGGCATCGAGAGCGCGCCGGTGTTTTCGTAGGCCCACACTTCCTGGCGCGGGCAGCCGAGCCCGACGAACGTGATGCGGGCGCCGCTGTCGCGGATTCGTCGCAGCCGCTCGTCGCGCTCCTCCGGCGTGGCGCGTCGGAACAGGGAAGGCAGCCTGCCGGCGATCTGCAGCGTCGGGAAGCGCCGCTGCAGGCTGGCGGCCAGCGCATCCAGCACTTCCGCGCGGCTGCCGTACAGAAAAATCGGCAGCCCGTGCTCGGCGGCGGCGGCGCAGGTGTGCAGCGTCAGCGTCGGCCCGTAGACGCGATCGGGCAGCGACTTGCCGTGCAGCAGGCGCAGCGCCCAGCGCACCGGCTGGCCGTCCGGGCACACCAGGTCGAGCGCGTTCATGCGCGTGCGCATCTGCGCATCGAACGAACCCTCCATGACGCCGTGCACGGCCAGTGCGGTGACGGAAAGCGCCCGTCGCTCCTGCGCCGCCTGCACGATGCGCGCGACGGCGGCGTCGTAGTCGATGGCGTTCACCTGCACGCCGAGTACGGGGTATTTGCCGATGTCGATCATCGTGCGGGCACCCAGCGGTCGCGATTTTCTTCGCGCATTTCTTCGAGGATGGCGCGGATGTCGTAGCGCAGCGTCCAGCCCGGGAAATGCGACTGAAAACGCGCCAGGTCGCTGATCCACCAGATGTGGTCGCCGGTGCGGTTCTGCTCGGAGTAGGCCCACTGCAGCGGCTTGCCGGCGACTTCCTGGCACAGCTCGATCGCCTCGAGCATCGAGCAGTTGCTGAAGCGGCCGCCGCCGATGTTGTAGACCTCGCCGCTGCGCGGGGCGCGGAAGAAGGCGTCGAAGGCGCGAATCAGATCCGAGGAGTGGATGTTGTCGCGCACCTGCTTGCCTTTGTAGCCGAACACGGTGTACGGAATTTCCGCCATGGTGCAGCGCATGAGGTAGGCCAGAAAGCCGTGCAGCTGCGCGCCGGAATGGTGCGGCCCGGTCAGGCAGCCGCCGCGAAAGCAGGCGGTCTTCATGCCGAAGTAGCGGCCGTATTCCTGCACCATGACGTCGGCGGCCAGCTTCGACGCGCCGAACAGGCTGTGCAGCGTGTGATCGACGCTCATGCGTTCGTCGATGCCGGGCGCGTAGGCGTGTGACGGGTCGATCTCCCAGCGCTTGTCGAGCTCGACGAGCGGCAGGCGGTTGGGCGTGTCGCCGTAGACCTTGTTCGTGCTGGTGAACAGGAACACGGCGTCGGGCGCGAAGCGCCGCGTGGCGTCGAGCATGTTCAGCGTGCCGGCGGCGTTGACGGAGAAATCGGTGTGCGGATCGCGCGCCGCCCAGTCGTGCGACGGCTGCGCGGCGGTGTGGATCACCAGCGCGATGTCGCGTGCGTGGGTGCGGAAGAGCGCTTCGACGGCATCGCGGTCGCGGATGTCGATGGCGTGGTGGGCGTAGCGCGCGCCGAGTCGTTCGGCGACGCGCTGCTGATTCCACCGCGTGGAAGCCTCGGCGCCGAAGAACTGGCTGCGCATGTCGTTGTCGATGCCGATGACGTCGAGGCCCTGATCGGCGAAAAATTGTGCTGCTTCGGAGCCGATGAGCCCGGAAGATCCGGTGATGACGACGATCACTGTGCTGCTCCTTGCATCGTGTGGGTTTCCATAGACGAGTGAAGTAATCTTACCGCCCCACCGACGATTAGCCAGGCCAGCGGCGCGACCGGCGACGCCAGCCAGAGCGTCGTCGTGGTGATGCCGTCGATCAGGATGGCGGCGAGTGCGCACATTGCGGCGTGCCGCAGCCAGTGGACGCCGACGGAGGACCGCTGCGTGACGATGCGGGCCAGGAGCGCTCCGAGGACGAGCCCGCCGGGGATGCCGAAATCGGAGACGATCTGCAGCATCAGGTTGTGCGCGTCGGTTGCCTGCGGGGCGGTGGACAGTGGAAAGAGCGCATCGACGACGAGTGCGTAGCCACCCGGGCCGGCGCCGGTGAATGGCAGCATGTGCACCAGCAGCAGAGCGCGGTCCCATGCTTCGCGAATCGTGGCGATCTGCATCGGCGTGTGCAGGAAGAGCAGCGCATTCGTCCATGTGTGCGGACCGAACAGCAGCAGCAGGTGGCTGAGTGCGAGCGTGCCGACGACGTAGGGCAGTGCGCGTGCGGCCGTTGCGGCGTGCGTGGCGGCGACGGCTGCTGCTGCTGCGACGATGAGCAGCGGAATCAGATGCGGCGGCGCACTGATGACGCCAAGCATGGCGGCTGCCGCGAACGCTGCACGCAGCGGGCGAGAAAGCCCGGTGGTGCGCGGCGCGAACGCGGCGCAGGCGGCAAGGGGGACGAAAATCTGCGGCGCGCTGAACGCTGCAGCGGACGGCGCGAGCGCCGCGGCGAATGCCGCCGCGGCGCTGACCAGCGCGGCGGCGGCCAGACCGATCAGCGTGCGCGTCGACGTCAGATCGTGTACAGATGCGCCGAGCGCGGCGCGAAAAAGTCCGATGCCGCTCAGCAGGCGCAGCGCCTGCAGCATCGAGAGGGGGAACGGTGCGACGATCGCAGCGATGGCGGCGAGGATGATCAGCAGCGCCAGCAGGCCATCGAAGGCCATGTGCAGGCGGCTGCGAGGCACGCGCAGCGCGGCCGCTGCGTGCAGAATCATCTGCATCCCGACGAAGAGCGGGAGGAAGGCGGGCGCAGCCGCAGCCGCCGCAGATAGGGCGATGGCGGCGGGTAGTTCCATGCGTGCGACCATGACAACTTACTGGATCGAGTCGGTGACGTCGTAGGCGATGAAGTCGCGGCATGCGATTCTTCCGGCGCCGTTGCGGGCCACTACCTGCACCGTCGCCACATAGGATGAAGTCGCAGCGAAATCGATGGGGATTCTAGTCCACGCTTCGCGCGCCTCGATGGCGGCGGTGACGGCGTCGCTGTCGCCGCCGATGACGGCGACTTCTGCGTTCAGGCGTCCGGTGACGTAGCAGTCGAAGTCGATGCGATAGCGTCGGCCGGGCTGTATGGGCAGCAGAGCATGCATGGCAGCGTAGCCGTCTTCGTCGGTGAGCGCTACCGTAAGAACGTGCATGCAATCGCCCGGGCCGTCGTCGAACTGCAGCGACCGCACCTGGCTGATGGTGCCGGGAGCGGTAGTGTGCGCGAAGAACGCCGACGCTTTTGGCTGCGTCGGCATGCTCAATAGTGGGCGCGCCAGATGCTCGATGAGCATGGCGTCCTGCGAGCTGCAATGTCCGGCGATCGGGGCGAGCGCGCGCGCGCGAGCGAGTGCGGCGCGTGCGCCGTCGACGTCGCCGCGTTCGCTGGCACGCGCAGCGCTTTGTGCTTGCAAATGGGAATCGGCGCGTTCGGCGTTCATCAGCCAGGCAGCGACGGGTGCGAGGTTGGTGTATGCGGTGGCATCGCTCGTCGCCCACGCACGGAGCCGCGCGAGCATAACCAGGTTGCGCGCAAAATCCGGCGCGGCGGCGGCGGCGATGAAGATGCTGAATCCGACCACTGCGGCGACGAACCGGCCGGTGGCGGTGCTGCGTTGCCGAATTCTTGCGGTCAGGCTCGAAAAATACGCCACGACGCGGATTTTAACGCGTGCATCCGGGCCCCGGCCCCCGGGGGTGCATCCGCCAAAAGGGGCGGCTTGCTCACGCCTCACCCCCTGACCCCCTCTCCCCCTCAATTTCGCTTTGACTCGGAACGAGCAACGCTTTTGCCGGCGACGCGAAATTTCGGCGAAGAGGGGGCAAACGTCGCCACGCTCCCCCTCTTCGCCGAGATTTCGCGTGCTTGCCAGTACTTTGCTCGATAAATACGTCAGCGAAATCGAGGG
>JBIIIA010000312.1:0-4299 GCA_044235195.1 Thermoflexales bacterium | reverse complement strand
AGACGGTAGACGACGGACGACCGACGAAAGATGAACGATGATGGGTTCACCGTCGTCCGCGGTCCGTCGTCCGCGGTCCGCGGTCCGTCGTCCCCCGTCAGTAATTCGCATACAAGTCCATCCCGGCGTACAGCGAGGCCACCTGCGCCTCGTAGCCGTTGAATGGCAGCGTCGCGCGGCGGCCGAATTCGCCGATGCGGCGTTCGGTGGCCTGCGACCAGCGCGGGTGCGCGCGCTCGGGGTTCACGTTGGAATAGAAGCCATACTCGTGCGGGGCGGCGGCGGACCAGAGGGAGACCGGCTGGTTCTCCACGAGGTCGATCTTCACGATGGCCTTGATGCTCTTGAAGCCGTACTTCCACGGCACCGCCAGCCGCAGCGGCGCGCCGTTCTGCTTGGGCAGCGGCTTGCCGTACAGGCCGGTCACCATGAAGGTGAGGTCGTGCATGGCTTCGTCCATGCGCAGCCCCTCGGTGTACGGCCACGTATAGAACGGCGAGTTGACGCCCGGCATGGCGGCGGCGTCCATGGCGCTCTCGAAGCGCACGAAGCGCGCCTTACTCGACGGCTGCACTTCCTGCAGCAGGCGGTGCAGCGGGAAGCCCATCCACGGGATGACCATCGACCAGGCCTCGACGCAGCGCAGGCGGTAGATGCGCTCCTCCTCGCCGAGGCGCCGCAGGTCGTCGAGGTCGAAGGTGCGCGGCTTGTCGACGAGCCCGCCGACGGTGACCGTCCACGGGTCGGTCTTGAAATTCGCTGCCAGCGCGGCGACCGCTTCCTTGTCCGTGCTGAACTCGTAGTAGTTGTTGTAGGTGGTGATTTCTTCCCACGTATTGGCCGGCGCGCCGAACTCGTCGGCTTTGACGTTCGGGGCGGTGGTGGGGCCGGGGGTTCCGGTCGCCGCGGCGGCTGCGACTCCGGCGGCCGCTGTGGCCGTGGGGGCGGCCGTCGCTGCTGGGCTGCACGCGGCGAGCGCGGCGGCGCCGAGGCCGAGGCCGGCGACGCGCAGCAGCTTGCGGCGGGAGAGATAGACGGACTCCGGCGTGATCAGCGACGAGGGGATACGGGGGAGTGCGAGTCGGGAGCGCGGCATGGGTGCATGCTAGCCAAGCAACCTTACAGGTGCGTGAATCGGGTGCGCCGCCTAATCGCGCAGGACGACGACGTCGGCGAGCGGGCGGCGTGCGCGGACGCGGCCGTCGTCGGCCGGCCAGCCGAGGGTGACGAGCGCCTGCGCTTCCCAGTCGGCGGGGAGCGACAGGGCGTCGCGGGCGGCATCCGGGCAGAACAGGGGGGCGCACATCCAGCAGGCGCCGAGTCCGCGCTGGGCGGCGGCGAGCAGCACGTTCTGCACGGCGCAGGCCACGGCCTGGCCGGCCATCCAGCGCTCGGCGGCGGCGCGGCGCGCGTCCGGATAGATGTCCATGTCGGCCATGGACAGGCAGGCGAGCAGGGAGACGGGGGCGGTGGTGATGCGGGCGAAGCTGCGCTGGGCGTCGCGCTCGACGACGTCGGGCGGGTCGCCGTCGCGCAGGCGATCGGCGCGCAGCCGTGCGCCCATGGCGGCGGCGAGGCGTTCGCGGGATGCGCCGCGCACGACGGCGAAGCGCCACGGCTGGCGGTGGTGCGGCGACGGCGCGGTCGTCGCCGCCGTCAGCAGTTCGTCGACGATCTCCGGCGGCACCGGCTGGTCGAGATAGCGGCGAATCGAGCGGCGCATGGGCGGCATCGTCAGCGGTAGAGGTCCATGTGCGGTGGGCGCTCGATTTCGCGGGCGGTTCCGTCGCGCGGCGAGAATTGCACGCCGCGCACCAGCACGGCCGGCACCGCTTCCGCCGCCTGGCCCATGAGCAAGGTGGCGGCTGAGGCGACCATATCGGCCAGGCCGATTTCGGTGTGCTGCAGCGCGTAGCCGAACAAATCCGGGCGGCCGCGCCAGTCCTCCACGCCGGGCATGCCGGACAGGCCGATCGCCACGCCGATGGTGCCGAGGCGGTGCGGGCGGCCGTGGCTGTCGGCCAGCACGGTCGGCAGATCGACGCCGAGGGCGTCGTGCAGCGCGCGGCGCAGCGAGCGCGCCGAGGCGTCCGGGTCGGCCGGCAGCAGCAGCACCACGTCCGGATCGGCCGAGGTGTTGCTGTGGTCGATGGCGGCGTTGGCCGAGACGAAGCCGAGGCGGTGGCGGGTGATCAGCACGCCGGGCGCCGAGCGCGACACTTCCTGCGACTCACGCAGGATGAGTTCGACCAGCCGCGGGTCGTGGCGCGTGCGCGCGCTGAGCGCGATCGCTTCGGGCGAGGGCGTCACGTCGCGCAGGTTGAGGAAGCGGTCCTCGGCCTTGCTGACGATTTTCGACGTGACGACGAGCACGTCGCCGGGCTGCGGCGCGAGCGGGGCCACGGCGTCGGCCAGCATCCGGCCCAGGTCGTCCCCGGGCCGGATGACCGGCAGGCCGGTCACGGGAAAGAGCTGCAAACCGTTCACGCCCCGGTGATGCGGATGCCGGCGCCCTTGACCTTGTGGCGCTTGTTGATGCCGAGCAGGATCGGCGTCAGGCCCTCGACGACGACGGCGTTGTCGAGCGGGCCGGCGTCCCAGGCCTTCATGCCGACGTCGCGCACGAGCTGCATGCCGATGCGCTTGGCCTCTTCGTCGTCGGCGCAGACGAGCACGTCGCAGTCGACGACGGCGTCGAGCTTCTTGAGGTGCGTGGCGGAGATGTTCTGGAAGGCGGCCACGATGCGCGCGCCGTTGTCGAGCAGCGCCTGTGCTTCGCGGCTGGCGCTGCCGCCGGCCGGGACGTACACGCGCAGGAAATCGGCCGGGTTGATCGGCACGGTGACGTCGACGACGACCTTTCCGGCGAGCGCGTCCTTGACGCCGGTGATGGTGTCGGCGTGCGCGCTGTACGGCACGCTCAGGACGACGACCTCGGCCTGCTGCGCAGCGGTGGTGTTGTCCGCACCGGAGATGCGGTCGTCGCCGAACACGAGGTTCAGCTCCTGCGCGACGGCGGCGGCGCGCTGTGCGTCGCGCGACCCGATCGTGACTTCGTGGCCGGCATTCGCCCAGCGCAGGGCCAGCCCGGATCCTTCCTTGCCTGTTCCACCCAATACGGCGATTTTCATATTGCTCCTCGAAAACACTGCTTTCGAAAAAAAGACGTCCCATCGCTGCGCACCGGACGGGGCTGTGATCGACCTCGGTGTTTCCGGGCGGCAGCGTTCGACGCGCCGACGCGCCGACGGGCGGGATGATACCGCGGTGGGGCCGGATGCACCCCGTCGTCACTCAGGTGAAAACGATATATTCGGCGGCGTTCGCGTGAAATACGCAAACGTATCGTGACTATGAAACCAGTGAAATTCACCCGACGTACGCTCTTTCGTCTGGCCGGCCTGGCTGCGCCGACATTTTTTTTGCGCACGCCGTCACCGTCGTTCGCCGCCGGTGAGCCGGTGGCATCGAAGACGCGCCGCCCGTTTGCGCGCGCCATCACTGCGGGGGTTCCGGTGCGCGAGCAGCCCGCGGTCAATTCCCGCCTCGTGCGCAATTTGAAATGGGACGAAGTCGTTGCCGTCAGCGGCCAGGCGGCGAGCGACGCCAGCCCGAGTTCGTACAACAAAATCTGGTATCGCACGACCGACGGCTGGGTGCATTCGCGCTTCATGCAGCCGGTGGAAAACTTGCCGCAGCCGGTGGCGCCCACTGTGCCGGCCGAGGGGCTGTGGGCGGAAACCGCGGTGGCGTCGATGTACGTGCGCGTCAAGGCCGATCCGCAGGCGGGCGTGGCGTTTCATGTGCCGTTCGGCACGAATTTTCAGGTGCTGCAGGTGGTGGAGGGCGCCGATGCTCGACCGTGGTATCGCATCTCCGACGGGCGGAGCGATCGTCTGTATGTGCAGGCAGAATCGCTGCGGCGGCTGGGCGTGGAGGATTTCGCGCCGATTTCGCCGGCGGTGCCGCTCGAACGCAAGCGCATCGATGTCGACCTTCGCCGGCAGGAAGTGATCGCCTACGAGGATGAGCGCGAGGTGTTTCGCGCGCGCTGCGCGACCGGAGCGCAGTTCAAAATGGAGGACGGCTCGATCGTCGACATGAGCACGACGCGCGGCGATCATTGGATTTACCAGAAGACGCCCTCGCGGCGCATGACGGGCGGCACGCGTGGCCAGGCGGATTTCTACGATTTGCCCGGCATTCCGTGGGTGGCGTATTTCACTGCGTCGCGCATCGCCTTTCACGGCGCATACTGGCACAACGACTTCGGCGCGCGGCGCAGCCACGGCTGCGTCA
>JBIIIA010000044.1:0-13674 GCA_044235195.1 Thermoflexales bacterium | reverse complement strand
ACGCCTCGCTCGTGCTCGTCGCCCCCACCGGATCCGGCAAAACGACGCAGGCGCCGCAGATGCTGCTCGACGACGGCATCGTCGGCGACAAGCTCATCGTGGTGCTGCAGCCGCGGCGCGTCGCCGCGCGCAGCGTCGCCGCACGCGTGGCCTTCGAACGCGGCGTGGCGCTCGGCGACGAAGTCGGCTACCAGGTGCGCTTCGACGAAAAGCTCGGGCCGCGCACGCGCATCGCCTACGTCACCGAGGGCATCCTGCTGCGCTGGCTGCAGAACGATCCGCTGCTGGCGCACGTCGGCGCCGTCATGTTCGATGAATTTCACGAGCGGAATCTCATGAGCGACGTGGCGCTGGCGCTGTGCCGACGCATTCAGGTGCGCCGCCCCGAGCTGCGCCTGATCGTCATGTCGGCCACGCTCGAAGCCGCGCCCGTCGCGCACTACCTCGGCTGCCCGATCCTCGAATCGTCCGGCCGCAGCTTCCCCGTCGACGTGCGCTACCAGGACTGGGACGACGATCGCCCAGTCGCCGAACGCGCAGCCGCCGAAACGATTCGCCTGCTGCGCGAGACCGGCGGCGCAAACCCGGCGGCCGGCGACGTGCTGATCTTCCTGCCGGGCATGGGTGAGATCCAGCGCACGCTCGACGAAATCCGCGGCGCATGGCGCGGCGAGCCGCTGGCCTTTCTCATGCTGCACGGTGAGCTGTCGCCGCGCGAACAGGATCGCGTCTTCGCCCCCAGCGAGCTGCGCCGCGTCATCGCAGCGACGAACGTGGCCGAGACCTCGCTCACCATCCCCGGCATCCGCTTCGTCGTCGACGGCGGGCTGGCGCGCGTCGCCCGCTACGACGCCGCGCGCGGCATCGACACGCTCCACATCGAGCCGATCTCGCAGGCTTCGGCCGACCAGCGCGCCGGCCGCGCCGGCCGCACCGCGCCGGGCACGTGCATTCGCTTGTGGTCGCACAGGAATCACGCCGCACGGTCGGCGCGCAACACGCCCGAAGTGCAGCGCACCGAACTGGCCTCGACCGTGCTGCTGCTGCATTCGCTCGGGGTGCAGTCGATCGCCGATTTCGATTTTCTCGACAAGCCCGACGCCCACCGCATCGCCGCCGCCGAGCAGCTGCTCGAGGACCTCGGCGCGCTGCGCGACGGCGCCGTCACCGACGCCGGACGCCGCATGCTGCACATCCCGGCGCACCCGCGCTATGCCCGCATGCTGATCGAAGCCGAAGCGCTCGGCTGCGTGCGCGACGTCGCACTGTTCATCGCACTCGTCGGCGGCCGCGACCTGCTGCTGCGGCTGCACCCGCGCGACGAACGCGACCGCATCGCGCGCCGCAATCGCGCATCGCTGCTGCAGCGCCGCGACGCCGGCAGCGATTTCTTCCTGTACGCGCGCTCGTTCGAACACGCCGTGCGCTGCGAATTCGACGGCCGCAAATGCGCCGACTACGGCGTGCACGCGCACGTCGCGCGCGAAGTGGCGCAGACGCACAGACAGATTCTGGCGCTGTGCGAGGAAGCCGGCCTGCACCTCGATGCTGCGACGCCGCCGTCGGCCGATGCGTTCGCGCGCTGCCATCTGGCCGGATTCGTCGATCACCTCGCCGTGCGCACCAGCGGCGGCAGCTCCGAATTCGACCTGGCCCACGGCCGCCGCGCCGAACTGACCGACGAAAGCATCGCCGGCAGCGCCATGCTCGTCGTGGCGTCCGAACTGCGCGAAATCGCCGGGCGCGACGGCTCGCACTTCACGCTGCTGCGCCTGGCCAGCGCCGTGCAGGCCGAATGGCTGCGCGCGTTGACGCCGCGCGGGCTCGAGACGCGCGTCGAACACGTCTACGATCGGCTGCGCAAGCGCGTCGTGGCCGGGCGCGTGCTGCGCTTCCACGACCTCGTGGTGGCCGGCGAACGCATCGACGACATCGACCCCAGCGCCGCCGCAGCGATCCTGGCCGAGGAAATCCTCGGCGAACTCGCACGCCTGCCGCAATGGGAAAAGCTGAAGTCGCGCCTCGCCGCCATGGATCGCGCCGAAGCACACGCCGTGCTGGCCCACGCCGTCCACGGCGCCACGACGATGAGCGACGCGCTCGGGCGGCTGCGGCGCTGACGCCGGGTGCATCCGTCCTATCATCCAACGTTCAACAAGCTGGGTACCATTCTCGCAATGCGCATTTCCCTGCTTTCGACCGCCCTCGCGATCCTGCTCGCCTCCTGCGCCGTCGCACCGGTGGCCGCGCCGGCCCAGAATCGGCTCGAGCTGCAGCCGGTCAAAGCCGACTACGGCGCGTTCACGCGCGCCACGCAGGTGCGTGAGATGGTCTGGCCGGACGACCACGGCCCGCACGACGACTACCTCCTCGAATGGTGGTACTACACCGGCAACGTGCAGGATGAAAGCGGCCGCCCCTTCGGCTACCAGCTCACCGTGTTCCGCCGCGCCGTGGCGCCGCCCGACGGCGCAAGTGCGTCGCTGCTCGACGGGCTCGGCTTCCGCCAGGTGTACTTCGCGCATTTCGCGCTGTCGGACATCGCCGAGGAAAAGCACTACGCATTCGAACGCTTCAGCCGCGGCGCCGGCGGCCTGGCCGGCGCTCAGAGCAGCCCCTTCCGCGCGTGGGTCGAAGGATGGACCATCGACCAGGTGCCCGGCTCTGCACCCATCGACGCCGCCGGCGCCGTCCGCCTGCAGGCATCGCAGGACGCCATCGCCCTCGACCTGACGCTGACGCCGAACAAACCGCTCGTGCTGCAGGCCGACCGCGGCCTCAGCCCGAAGAGCGCTGATCCGACCAACGCTTCGTACTACTACTCCTTCACCCGGCTCGGCACATCCGGGCGCATCCGCGTCGGCGAGCGTGAATTCACCGTCACCGGCAGCAGCTGGATGGACCATGAATGGTCGACCAGCCTGCTCGATGAAAATGCCGAGGGCTGGGACTGGCTGGCGCTGCAGCTCGACGACGGCCGCGATCTCCTGGTCGCGCAGGTGCGCCACAAGAGCCGCCGGCCCGAAGATGCGTTCCTGGCGCTGGCGGCGCTCGTCGAACCGGACGGCGCGCCGCGGCAGCTGCAGCGCGATGCCGTGACGTTCGAACCGCTCGAATTCTGGGAGAGCGCCGACACCAAGGCGCGCTACCCGATTCGCTGGCGCGTCGCCGCACCGGAGGCCAAGCTCGAACTCGACGTGCGCACGCGCTTCGCCGATCAGGAAGCGAAACTCGCCACGGTGTATTACGAAGGCGCCGTCACCGCAGCCGGCTCGCTCGACGGCCGCACGGTGCGCGGCGTCGGATACCTGGAGATGACCGGCTACAGCACGTCGATCGGGGCACAGCTGCGCTAAACGGACGGCAGTCGGCGGTGTGCCGTCATCCGCAGCGCATCGTCCACCGACGATTTTTGCACTATCCTCGGCAGGCTTTGAACGCTACCGCTATGTTACGCAGACTCACGACACGCATCGCCGACAGACTGGTCGAATTTCGCGGCTACACGCCGACGGATCGCAATCTCTACTACATGTGCATGGAGATCGTGCCGATCGGCGTGGCCATGGGGGCCATCGCCTTCAACGGCCCGTTCGTGCTCGCGCTCGGCGGGTCCAACGCACTGCTCGGCGCCATGGCATCGCTGCCGGCGCTGATGATCATCCTGTTCACCTTTCCGACGGCGCGTTTCCTGAACGGCATCCACGAGACGCAGCAGCGCAAGCGCTGGATCGTAGGCAGCCTGGCGCTGTCGCGCATGGCGTACCTGCTCATCGCCGTCGTGCCGTGGCTGCTGCCGCCCGCATGGGCGGCGATCGCCATCGTGGGAATCGTCGTGCTGCAGTCCGTCCCGCTGGCGTTGTTCAACACTGCGTGGGCCGTCGTCATCGCCGACGTATGTCCGCCGAATCGACGCAGTGCGCTGTTCGCCATGCGCCTCACGCTGGTCTCGGCAAGCATGGCCATCGGATCGTTTCTCAGCGGACTTTTTCTCGACGCAGTGCCGGCGCCGCTCAACTATCAGCTGCTGAACATCGTGTCCTTCGTGCTTGCACAGTACAGCACAGTGCTGATTTGGAAGATCGTCTTTCCGGAGACGACGGCCTCACCGAATGCAAATACAGCAGGCGGAGACCGCAGCACGGCCGATCGTTCCCTGCGTAGTCTGATTGCACGCACAAGAATATTCGTAAATGAACATCGCTCGTATGTGAATTTCAATTTCGTCACGCTGATCTGCTGGATCGGCGCGTGGGGCGCAGCACCGATCTACACGATTTATTTCGTCAAAGATCTGCAGCTGAGCAACAGCTGGATCGGCCTGAACTCGACGCTGGCGCAGATCGCGATGGTCGTCAGCGCGCAGCTGTGGACGCGCCTGGTGTCGCGCAAAGGCGATTTCTGGGTGGTGCTGCGCACCGTGCTGCTGACCGGACTATATCCGCTGCTGATCGTCCTGCTTCCCTGGCCCAATGCCATCCTGGCGTTCGGCTTCCTGAATACGTTGAACGACACCGGGCTCGGCATCACGCACGCCGGATTGTTCTATGCCGTCATCCCGCCGGAGAAGCGCAACACGTTCGTCGCCTTCTACAGTGCACTAATGAACGTCGGCGCGATGGCGGCGCCGCTGGCCGCCGCTGCATTAGCGGACGTGACCAGCGCCGCCGTCGTCCTCATCATCTGCGCCGCCTTCCGCTTTTTCGGCGGCGCGCTGTTCTGGGTGTTCCGACCTACCCCACCAGACGAACTCCACACTGCTCCGCAGCCGCGCTGATGGCAGCGCGGGCCGCGGGAATCTTGTCATCGGGCAGATGCTCGATGAGCAGCCAGGCATGCGGCGCCTCGCGGGCCAGGCGCGGCAGCAGCAGGCCGTAGGGCATCGTCCCTTCGCCGAGCAGCACTTCATCGATGTGCACGACGTGGCCGTCCTGAATGCGGCAATCCTTCGCATGCAGGATCACCGTGTCGTGCGCCATCAGATCGAACAGCGCGTTCAGCACGCGCGACGGATCGTGCGCGTCGGCCACGGTGCCGACGAAGTTCACCGGATCCATGCTGAACTTGAGCGCCGGCGAGCCGACGGCGTCGAGCAGATCGCGCGCGCGCTGCGGCGTGTCGAGCGTCGACGACACGTGGCCCTCGATGGCCAGCGTCATGCCTTCTTCCTCGGCGGTGCGCGCGATCTGCCGACACGACGCCACGAGCGTGTCGAATGCCTCGGCCGTGTGATTGTCGGGGTGATGCCACCAATGGCCGCGTGCGTTGCGGCTGCCCGGCCGCACGTACACGCAGTGCGCGCCGAGTGCGCGCCCCAGCCGCGTCAGCGCCTGATGCCCGCGCACGCCCTCGGCGCGGCGAGCCGGATCGGCGTCGATCAGGCGTTCGTACATGCCGTTCGCCTGCGCACAGCGCACGCCGGTTTCGTCGAGTGCGGCGCGCACGCGCTGCGCATCGCCGAGCTGCGCCTCGAGCGGCCGATCGATCACGATCGAAACGCCGCCGAATCCCGCGGCGCGCACGCCGCGCAGCACGCTCACGTCGATGGTGCGCCAGTCGGCCGGCAGCAGCCCGGCCACGCCGATATTGAGTTCGAGGTCGTTCATGTCACTCCTTTTCATGCCTACGGGCACGTTATATAACCAACCTTCGTTCAACGCGATGAATTGCCGCACAATCTACAATCGCAGTTCGCCATGGCCTGGTCCACGCTCCGCACACATTCTCACCGCATCGTCTTCGCCGTCGCATGCGCGCTCTTCCTCGCCACGTGGGTTCCGCAGGTGCGCCGCAGCCATCAGGGTGTGAACCTGCATGCGCTGCAGGCGCTGGCGTGGGTCAACGGACAGGTCGAGGTCGACTATCGCTGGATGCGCGGCGTAGCCGGCGACTGGTCAATCCGCGACGGCCGCTGGTACGTGGCGTTCCCGCCGGCGCCGTCGGTGCTTCTGCTGCCGATCGTGGCGCTCTTCGGCGAGGAGCGCACGAACACCACGATCGTCGCCGCCGTGTGCATCGCGCTTTCCGCTGCCGCGCTCGCCTCGGCGCTGCGACGGCTCGGCGTGCGTTCGAATGTGCGCGCATGGACGATCCTCGGCTATCTGTTCGGCACCGGCGTCTGGCACATCGCCCTCGAGAGCCGCAACGTCTGGCACTACGCACACGCCGTCGCGCTGCTAGGCACGGCCGCCTGTTTGAACGAAGCGCTCGGCGCGCGGCGCGGCTGGCTGCTGGGCGTATACGCTGTGCTCGCCATCCTCTCGCGCCAGCTCGGCGCCATGCTCGTGCCGGCTGTGTTCGTGATGACGATGGGATTCGCCCGCAGCGACGGCCGCGCGCGCGACTGGCGCGCTGCGCTGGAGTTCGTCGCCGTCGTCGCTCTGGCGCTCGGCGCGTGGGGCGGCTACAACATGTTCCGATTCGGCAGCCCGCTCGAGTCCGGCTACGCCTTCATGCAGGACAACGGGTTTCTCCTCGAGCGCGCCAATCTGTACGGACGGTTCAGCCCGGCATACATTCCGTTCAATTTGTATTACCTGCTCGTGCACGGAGCGAATCTGATCTGGGACCCGGCGACGCACTATCTGGTGAACGTGCGGCCCGACTACTTCGGCGCCGGCCTGCTCGCGGCCAGCCCGTTTCTGGTGACGATCTTCGCCGCGCGTTTGCCACGGTCCATCGCGGCCGGCCTGTGGCTCGGCATCGTGCTCACCGTCGGCGCACAGATGCTCTATCTCGGCAACGGATCGGCCCAGATCAACACGCAGCGCTTCACGCTCGACGTCATGCCGCACCTGTGCCTGCTGGCCGGCGTCGGCCTGCAGCAGCGCTTCGACGAGTGGGACGGCCGCGTCTGGCGCGCGGCGATCGTCTGGAGCGGCCTGCTCAACGCATTCATGCTCGGCGGGCTCGATCTCTTCAACCGCTTCCTGCACCGCTGGCTGGCGCTGTGGCACTGAGCACAGAGGTGCTTCCGCCGGCGCCTGTCCCTGCTGAACGATACCGACGACACTCCATTTACAGCCACCCCGCAGCGTCGAGCGCCCAGTACGTGATGACGATGTCCGCGCCGGCGCGCCGGATCGCCGTGAGCATCTCCAACGCCGCCGCACGCTCATCGACCCAGCCCTGCGCCGCCGCCGCCTTCACCATCGAATATTCGCCGCTCACGTTGTAGGCAGCGATCGGCAGCGAGGCGAATTGCTCACGCAAACGATGAATCACATCCAGATAAAACAACGCCGGCTTGACCATCAGCATGTCGGCGCCCTCCTGTGCATCGAGCGCTGCCTCACGCAGCGCCTCGCGCGCGTTGGCCGGATCCATCTGATGCGTTCTGCGATCTCCGAATTTCAGCGCACTTCCCGCCGCATCACGAAACGGACCGTACAGCGCCGACGCATATTTCACCGCATAGGCCAGGATGCCGGTGTTCGTAAAACCATCGTGATCGAGCGCATCGCGCATCGCCGCGACCGCGCCGTCCATCATCCCCGAGGGCGCCACCATATCCGCGCCCGCAGCCGCGTGCGACACGGCCACAGCGCGCAGAATCTCGACCGTCTCATCGTTCAACACTTCACCGCCGTGATCGTGATCGATCACGCCGCAGTGCCCCGAGTCCGTGTACTGGCACATGCATACGTCGGTCGTCACGACCAGTTCGGGCACGGCGCGTTTGATCGCGCGAACCGCCTGCTGCACGATGCCGTCTTCCGCGAAGTTCTCTTCGCCGCGCGGATTTTTCTGCGCCGGCACGCCGAACAACAGCACCGCAGGAACGCCGGCGGAGCGACAGCGTTCCGCCATGCGCACCGCGTGATCGACCGACAGACGCGCCACGCCGGGCAGCGAGGGAATCGGCTCGACGACGTCTTCCCCGTGCCGCACGAAAATCGGAAGGACGAAATTGTTCGGAGACAGATTCGTCTCGCGCACCAGCCGCCGCATCGCATCGGAAGAGCGCAAGCGTCGTGGGCGGGATGTAAGTTTCAGATTGGACATAGTCAGGTCATTTTTCAGGTTCGAAAAGCACGTTGTAGTGCAGCGACGACCGCTGCATCCGTCGGCGCATCGGCGACGGCATCGACGCGAATGCGATGCACCTGCGCGGCAGCGGCCGTCGTCGGACCGATGCACACGACGCGCACGGCAGGCGGCGGCGCTTTTTCCACCGCCAGCCACGCTTCGATCGCAGATCCGCTCGCAAAGCAGATCGCATCGAACGGCAGCGTCAGCTGCAGCTTCGAAGCCGTTCTTTCCTTGCGATACACCACGATGCTGCGTGCAGCCACGCCGCGTTCTTTGAGCATCGCGACGAAATCCAGCGCGTCCGCACCGCATGGATGCAGCACATGCGTGGCACCGGCATCGGCCAGCGTCTGAGCCAGATCGAGCGCACTCGCGCGCCGCGGCATCAGCCGCACGTCGATGCCGAGCCGTTCGAGTTCACTGCGCGTCGACGGTCCGACCGCCGCGGCCTTCGGAAGGTTCGCCGCACGTTCCACGAGCTGCGCTTCGATCGCACACACGGCATTCGCGCTGGTGAACGCAATCCAGTCGAACGGGCCCGGCAGCGATTCGAGCACCCCCGCGTCGTGCGGATCGCGCGTCGGCACGATATCGATCATCGGTGCGCACACGACGACTGCACCCGCCTCTTCGAGGAGCGTCGCCAGTTTCGCGGATCGTTCGCGCGGCCGCGTGACGACGACGCGCTTTCCCATCAAGTGCGTCATTTCACCAAAAGAGAATGTGCACCGCGCGCGAGCGCCAGCGCCGCCAGTTCACGACCGAGCGCGGCCGCACCCTCACCGCGGCCGCGCACCTCGATCACATCTTCCGCACGCGTCGCACACACACGTCCGACGAGAGTGATTCCCGTGCCATCGACGACGGCATAGGCAGCCACGGGAAGGCTGCATCCACCGCCCAGTCCATTCAGGAATGCCCGCTCGGCCATCACCGCGGCGCGCGTCGCGGCATGATCGAGCGGGCGCAGACGTGCACGCACAGCAGCATCATCGCGCCGGCATTGCACAGCAATAGCGGCCTGTCCGGGCGCCGGAAGCACCGCATCGATGGGAATCAGTTCATTGATTTCGTCCCCTCGGCGAAGGCGCAGCAACCCGCACGCAGCGAGCAGCACGGCGTCGTACGCACCCTCACGCACCTTGCGGATGCGTGTGTCGACATTGCCACGAATCGACTCGACGCGCAGGTCGGGACGCAGCACGCGCAGCTGCGCGCGGCGCCGCAGGCTTGAGGTGCCGACCAGCGCACCGTGCGGCAGACCGGCCAGCGTCATGCCCGCCGCTGCGATCAGCGCATCGTTGGCTGCGTCGCGCATGCAGATGGCGCCGAGCACAGCTTCCCCCGTC
Organism: Thermoflexales bacterium; assembly: GCA_044235195.1. Taxonomy (GTDB): domain Bacteria; phylum Chloroflexota; class Anaerolineae; order J036; family Brachytrichaceae; genus CANJQH01. Next base: position 4,294 of record JBIIIA010000044.1, on the reverse strand, counting down.
GCTTCGTCGGCGTCGACGGGCAGGTCTTTCAGTGAATGCACGGCCACGTCGATTTCGCCGCTGCGCAGCGCGGCATCGAGCTCCGCAGTGAACACGCCCTTGCCGCCGATTTCCGGGAGCGGGCGATCGAGACGGAGATCACCCGTCGTCACGTACACGCGCTGCTCGATGTCGACGGCGCCTCCGTGCACATCTCGCAACGCCGAAATGACGCGCGACGACTGTGCGAGTGCCAGCAAACTGCCGCGCGTGCCGATCACGATGCGATCAGCCATGCGATCCCTCGTGCCATGCCTCGCAGACCGCCTCGACGAACGCTCGCGCATGGTCGACGGGCGTGTTCGGCAGAATGCCATGGCCGAGATTGACGATGTAACGCGAGACGCCGAAGGAGCGCATCATCGCATGCGTCGTCCGTCGAATCTCCTGCGGCGAAGCGAACAGATGAACCGGATCGAGATTGCCCTGCAGCGTCGTGTGTGGGCCGATCTGCGCGCGCGCGAACGCTGCATCGATGGTCCAGTCCAGGCCGAGTGCATGAGCGCCGGTCGCCGCGAGATCGGACAGCGCATACCATGCGCCCTTCGCGAAGACGATCACCGGACAACAGTCGCGCAGCGCAGCCACGATCTCCCGAATATACGGCAGCGACAACGTGCGAAAATCTTCGGGGCCGAGCAGACCGGCCCAGCTGTCGAACAACTGCACGCAGTGCACGCCGGCGTTCACCTGTTCGCGCAGGTAGGCGATCGTCGTGTCCGTCAGCATGCGCAGTACGCGATGCGCGAGCGCCGGCTGCTGCACGCACAACATGCGCGCCGCGTCGAAGTTCTTCGAGCCGCGGCCTTCCACCATGTAGCAGAACACCGTCCACGGCGCGCCGGCGAAGCCGATCAACGGCACACGGTCGGCGAGCGCCTGCCGGCAGGCGCGCACGGCGTCGAAGACGTAGTGCAGTGAATCCTGCACATCCGGCACACGGATGCGCTGCACATCGTCGACCGTGCGAATCGGCGACGGCAGCACCGGTCCCTCACCTTCGCGCATGTCCACGTCCATTCCCATCGCCTGCGGCACGACGAGAATATCGGAGAACAGAATCGCGGCATCGACGCCGACTTCATCGACTGGCATGACAGTGATCTCGGCAGCGATCTGTGGATTGCGGCAGCGCTCGAAGAACGAGTGCTTCGCACGCAGCGCACGAAAGCCCGGCAGATAGCGGCCGGCCTGCCGCATCATCCAGACCGGCGGGCGCGCCACCGGCTCGCCGCGCAGCGCGCGCAGCAGCAGATCGTTTTTCGGACAGGCCGTCGGCGTCGATGTAGAGAGCGAAGGCGACGATTGTGATTGTGATTGCGTAGTCATATTCGATGCGTCCGCATCATTCCATCTCACGCGACAGCACGGCGCACAACGCGGCGACGAAGTCGGTGATGTGCAGTTCGGTGTGCGCAGGGCCGGGTGTCAGGCGAATCCGCTCGGCGCCGCGCGGCACGGTCGGATAGTTGATCGGCTGCACATAGTGACCGTGTTCATACAGCAGGGCGTCGGTGACGCGCCGCACACGTTCGGCGCCGGCGATCAGCACCGGAATAATATGACTCGGCCGGTCGAGAAAAGGAACTTGCATTTCGCTCAGCTTTTCCTTCATGAGCTGCACGTGCACACGCTGCTGTTCACGTTCCACCTGCGACGTCTGCAGATGCCGAATCGATGCCGCCGCGCCGAGCGCCAGCACCGGCGCGAGTGCGGTGGAAAAGATGAAGCCGGCGCCGAAGCTGCGCACGCAGTCGACGATCGCCGCGCTGGCGGCGATGTAGCCGCCCTGCAGACCATACGCCTTGCCGAGCGTTCCCTGCAGGATGTCGATGCGATGCGCCAGGCCGCACTGCTGCGCGATGCCCGCACCGGTCGCCCCATACATTCCGACGGCGTGCACTTCGTCGAGGTACGTCAGCGCGCCGAACTCCTCGGCGAGCGCGACGATCTCGGCCAGTGGAGCCACGCTTCCATTCATCGAATAGACGGACTCGCAGGCGATCAACTTCGGCGCATGCGTCGGCGCCGAACGCAGTTGGGCACGCAGGTCGTCGACGTCGTTGTGACGAAAGATGCGCTTCGCCACACCGGCCCGGCGAATACCCTCGATCACCGAGTTGTGATTCCCGGCATCGGAGAAAATGATCAGATCAGGGACGACGTGGCCGAGTGCCGCAAGCGTCGTGGCGTTCGCCGCATAGCCGGAGGTAAACGTGAGCGCGCGCTCCTTGCCGTGATGCGCGGCGAGCAACGCCTCGAGTTCGACGTGGGCGAACGACGTGCCGCCGATGTTGCGCGTCCCGCCCGCCCCGGTCGCCCCGCGCTCGATCGCCTCGCGCATCGCAGCGACGACGACAGGATGGTGCGCCATGCCCAGGTAGTCGTTCGAACACCAAACCCGCACCGGCCGCACGTCGTCCGTCTCGTGCCAGTGCGCCTGCGGAGCCTGACCGCGCCGCCGCTCGAGCGTGCGGAAGGTGCGATAGCGGCCTTCTTCCTTCAGCTGCATCAACGCCGCAGCCACCGCGGTTTCGAACGCGACACGAGCAATCAAATTTTGCCCCCTGGAGCACGGAAATTTCTATTCATATCACCCGAATCTAATCAAATCTATCACATCCAAACGGCAGCTCCCAGCGATAGATATTCACGGCGGAAATATGACAGATCACAAAATTCCTGAATCCACCATGGCGTTGGACTCATCTCTAATTCAGCAACCTCAGCAACCACTATGTACAATCACGCATCAATGACCGTTGATTCAAGCAACTTCATCGCGCTGGACTCCCTCGACGCACAGGCCGTCTCGCAGCCGGAAGTGCTGTCTGCATTGCATGCCCTCGCCGACGCCAACCGGCTGCGCATCTTCGAGCTGCTGCGACACGGAGAACGCTGCGTCTGCGACATCGAGACAGGCGTGCATCTGCCGCAGAATCTGGTCTCGCATCACCTGCGCGTGCTGCGCGAAGCCGGGCTGATCCGCGCGCGCCGCGACGGCCGCTGGGCCTATTACTCCGTGAACATCGGCCATCTCACGCGCATCCATTCGCTCGTGACGATGCTGCTTGATCCGAGCACGATCAACGACGAACTCACGCAGTGCTGACCAGCGCCGCGGCATCGCCATACGACGACAAATCCGCCTCGATCCAACAACAGCCATTGATATGAACGAAACATCGACCACTCCCTCCTCGCCTCCGGAAAAGAAACGGCGCGTGCTCATCCTGTGCACCGCCAATTCCGCGCGCTCGCAGATGGCCGAAGGCGTGCTGCGCCATCTGGCCGGCGGCCGCATCGACGTCTTCAGCGCCGGCAGCCGCGCCACGTACGTCAACCCGTTCGCCGTGCGCGCCATGGACGAAATCGACGTCGACATTCGCGCGCAGTTCTCGAAAACCTACGAGCGCTACCTCGGCCAGCCCTTCGACGCCGTGATCACCGTCTGCGACAACGCCGCCGACAACTGCCCGTTTCTGCCCGGCCACTACCGCCGCATCCACTGGAGCTTCCCCGACCCGGCCGCCGTCGAAGGCGACGAGGCCAAGCTGCAGGCATTCCGCGATGTGCGCGACGGCCTGATTGCGCGCTTCACGCAATTGCTGCAGGAAGAACAATTTCAGCCGGGAGATCATTCGCAGGGGGAAGCCCGATGACGCACCGCCTGTGGCAGCGCATCCTCGCGGAAGGCATCGGCACGTTTTTCATCGTGTTCGGGGCGTGCGGCGCGGTCATCGCCGACAGCGTCAGCGCAGGCGCGGTGACGCTCGCCGGCATCGCGTTCGTGCCCGGCCTGATCGTCTTCGCCATGATCGCCGCGCTCGGGCCGATCTGCGCCGCGCACTTCAACCCGGCGGTGACGCTGGCGTTCGCCATCGCGAAGCGATTCCCGTGGCGGCGCGTGCCGGCCTACGTGGCGGCGCAGGCGGCCGGCGCACTGATCGCCGCCGGCGCGTTGGGCGCGCTGTTCGGGCCGGACGCCGCGCTGCGCGTGAGCTACGGCGCGCACATCCCGAACACCACGCCGGGCGCAGCCTTCGGCTTCGAAGTGCTCTACGGCTTTCTGCTGATGCTGGTGATCATGGCCGTCGCCACCGACGCCCGCGCGCCGGCCGGAATCGCTGCGCCGGCCATCGGGCTGACCGTGGCGGCCGCCATTTACCTCGGCGGCCCGATCAGCGGCGCCTCGATGAACCCGATCCGCAGCCTGGCCCCGGCGCTGTTCGCCGGCGGCGCCGCGCTGCAGGCC
>JBIIIA010000311.1:0-4304 GCA_044235195.1 Thermoflexales bacterium | reverse complement strand
CGGCGAAACGAGGGCCCCCTGGGCAGGGGGAAGGGGGGGAGCAGGGGCAGGGGGTGAGGCGTGAGCAAGCCGCCCCTAACGGCGGACGCACCCTTGAATTGTGGTCGCTCCACAGAAAGGCTCTTGTCTACTTTCCACAGCACCCGCTCCTACACCTCCGGCAGCCGCAGCAGCCGCCTCTGGTCGATGAGCGCGCCGAGGTACTTCGCCACGTCGCGTGCGGCCGATTGCTCGCGCAGCAGCACGCCGAGCTCGATGTTGTGCTCCTGCGCCGCTTCCGTCAAATTGGCGGAGGTGATGAACACTTCTTCGTCGTCGCGCACCACGGCTTTGGCGTGCAGCACGCCGCGCGCGTCCGGGTCGACCGAATGTGGGTCGTAATACACCGCCGGCCGGCGTCGGCCCGGCCATTCGCGTCGCCAGAACTGCACGGCGAATTCGTGCACGAGTTCCGGCGCGGCACGCACATCGTCGCGTCGGCGGTGGATGTTGAGCAGAAGCGTGACGTCCAGTGCGGGTCGTTCGTCCATGCGCGCCGCCAGCGAGCGGAAGATGCGTGGGCCATCGTAGTACGCGAAGGCGCAGATCCACAGACGACGCTGCGCGCGGGCGACGAGGTCCTCGTATACGACGGCGGTGTCGCGGCTGGGCAGGCCGGGCACTTCCGGCCCGCTCCACGTTAGATGCGTGTGTTCGCTGCGCTCCAGCAGGCGGCCGCAAGTGCGCAGCCAGTGTGCGGCGCCGCGCCCGATGATGTCGTGGTCGGCGAGGTGGTTCAGTTCCGCTGCAATCTCGCCGAGGTCCGTGCGGCCGGGCAGCACCGTGATCAGGTGAGCGGCGCTCGGACGCTCCGGCAGCCGTCCGCGCTGCGCGAGCGCGTCGGCCAGCCGGGCCCGTTCGTTCGGCGGCAGATCGAGCAGTCGCCGATATTCATTCACAGGATCCCCGGAAAGAACGCAGCCGACGGTGCGCCGAGCGTCGGGACGACCAGCGCCCGATCGAGGTAGTCGTTGCGGTTCTCGCACGAGGTTTCGGCGACCAGCGAGCAGCCGTGGCAGGCTGCCCCGTGCAGCCAGCGCCCTTCGAGCGCGTCACCGGGTTCGTGATGGGCGCAGATCGGATCGTTCGAACACAGCGCTGCACTGCGCAGCGCGCGTTCCAGATGCGACTCGATGTGGCGCGCCTGCTGGACGAGCCCGCCCAGCGTGCCTTCGGCGTCGGGCGTGCCGGTGTAGAGCAGGATCCCGTAGCGCTTCGCGGCCTCGTCGGAGTAGACGCGCTCGCGAATCGAGCTGGCTGGGTAGCCGCACTGCAGGGCGAGCGTCTGGATCAGCAGATGCGAGAGCGTGTGCAGCAGGATGTACGGCCCGCCCGGGAAAGGGCGCTTGCTGTTGCGCGCCAGCGTCCACTGTGCGTGACCGCGTTCGAGCCCCGCCAGCCGTTCCTTCACTGCATCGCGCGCGGCCCATTCCTGCACGGCATCGGAACGGAACTCGAGGAAGATGCCCTCACCACGGTTTTCGATGGCGGGCAGCCATGAGACCTCGCGCGCCAGCGGCGCCGCTTTCACGTCACCGTCGTATTCGCCGAGGATGCCGGGCGTCTGCGCTTCGAAGCGGGTGAAGCCGAACTGCGCGGTCACTTCGCGCAGGCGATGCACCTGCACCACCGCGGCGATGCCGTCGATGACGCTGGCGCCGTCGCTGCGGCGGGCCCAGATGTGTCGCGGAAGCCGGCGAGCGTGAAAGTCCGGATTGATCGGCATGTCCTCGCCGTAGCATTCGGGCGCGGCCGTCAGCGCGTCGAGCTCGGCGATCTTGATGGGCTTGTCGTCTGCGGCGCCGGTTTTTCGCTTCTCGATGGCTGCCCAGATTTCCTGGTCCGTCCAGCTGCCGGCCGCCGCGGCGTGATTGGGCTTTTTGCGCCAGTAGCGCACGTCGCCGTCATCGGTGGCGAACTGAAAATCGTCCGCCCAGTGTTCCTCGACAAGGGCGTCGATGCTGCTGGTGCGCTCAGGCAGCGAGAGCACGCTGAGTGTTTGCGCGAAGTAGGCGTTGGTAGCGGTGCGGATCAACAGGCGTGCCGGCAACCCGCATTCCTCACGAATGGTGCGACCATCATCGTCGCGACCGAGCCACGGCATTTCACCATGGCAGGAGCCGAGCGCGCTGCGGTCACGCTCGGTGGCGTCGAATAGGCTGCGCTCACGGCCACAGTCACAGCGGGCCACGATGTCGCCGAGATCGCCGCTGGTGCCGCGCTCGATCAGCCACTTCGGCGTCGCGCGCGTGCAGCCCCCGTCGCCGCCATGCAGGAAGAAATGCCAGTCGAGGTCTTGGACGTGGCCGCGTGGGCAGGCGACGACGAAGCGTGTGGCCACGACTCGGCGTTTCTGGTAGGTGCGCTTGTTCTCGTCCAGCATGCTGCGATGCACCAGTCTCCGTGCTCGTGGACCAAACGCTGTATCGGCGCCGGGGGGAGCATCCTCTTCCTGCACCAGAAACCATTCGGGAAACAAGAATGCGCCGACGCCGTGCTTTGCCTCACTGAAGCCATCGCCTTCGTCGTCCGGAGGCAGATACAGCTTTGGCGTCGTCGTCCCGCCCATCGTGGCCAGACGAGCGGCCAGGCGCGGCTCCTGCACCTCGGTGAGGTTCTTCACCGATCCCCACGATTCGAGGCCAGCCATGATCGCCGAATAGCGCGGCAGGTCGATCAGTGCGCCGGGCCCGTACGTGCCGACCACCTGGCTGCGGCGGAGTTGTGCGTGTGCTTTCTTCATGTTGTTCACCTCACTTCCGGCGTTTCGATTGCGGACGCCTCACCGCCTGACAGCGTCTCCGCGCAATTTCGGCGCCACGCCTCACCCCCTGACCCCCTCTCCCCCTCAATTTCGCTCCAGTTCTGACTGAGAAACGCTCATCACGGCGCGCGAAATTTCGGCGGAGAGGGGGAAGGGGGGAGAGGCGGTCAGGGGGTGAGGCCTCATCCTTCCTCCACGCCCCTGCCGTATGAGTCCGTCAGAAAAAGATTGACCGACGGCTCGACGTCTCGCAGCGAGCGATTGGCGCGAAATTTCTTCTCGCGAGGATCTGTCAGCGGCGCAAGCATGTCGTGCAGCAGATCGGCCTGCGGCTGCTTGGCCGTGGCGGACATGTCGTACTTCTGATAGCCCATGTGGCCGCCTTCCCTTGTCTGAATGGACACGAGCGTGGTCCATGCATCGAGCAGATCGACGATGCGCTCGCGCACATTGCGCTGGCGCTCCTCGCGCTCCGTTATCTCGAAAAACGCCTGCGCGTCGATGCGCGTGTGGAAGGCGTCGATCAGCATGCGTTCGAGCTGCGGCCGCACCGCCGCAATGTTCTCCGCGCCGAACGGCGGCGTGAGCGCACGTTCGCCGTGGCGTGCCAGACCGACCAGCGTGCCCGCGATGCCGCGATCGAGCGCGCGCGCGGCGAACGGCGTGACGCTCGAGGCTTCGACCGATCGGTAGAACGTCTCGTGGTAGTGCCGGAAGCGTTCGTAGTGGGAGCGGTCGCGCGGCTTGTGCATGTTCAGCAGCGTGACGACCAGGCCGGGCCGGTTCTCATCGCGGCCGACGCGGCTGGTGGCCTGGATGTATTCGGCGTGCAGCTTGGGCTGGCCGTTGACCACCATCAGGCCGAGGCGCTGAATGTCGAGTCCGACCGAGATCATGTTGGTGGCGATGGCGCAGTCGACGCGCTGTTTGCGATCGGACCAGAGCGCGTCCAGCCGTTTGCGCGCGATCGCGACAGCGGCGGTGGTTTCGCGCGAGGTGAGCTCCATCACTTCCGAGAAGCTGCGGCGGTCGATGAAATCGCCGATGGGCGGGTCGAGCCGCACGCGGCTGCCGTAGGCGCGTGCCGAGTTCTGCACATCCTCTTCGAGGATGCGGCGCGCACCGCCGAGTTCACGCAGGCTGTTGAAGTAGCCGAGCACAGTCATGTACGGGTCGGCCGGATTCGGCGCGCCTTTGGCTCCACCCGCTTCCTCGTACTGTGCGGCCGCAGCGCACAGCAGCGCCAGCCAGACGCGGCGCATCAGCACCTTCGGACTGCGGCCGGGTGCGGCGATGCCGAGATACAGCCGAGCCGGAGTTTCCGCTGCCGGCCGCACCTGGGCGAAGAACGAATCGCGGCGGGTGATGCCGGGCGGGGGAAAGATCTGCGTGCTGCTGCGCGCAAACAGCGCGGCAATCTGATCCTGCGCGCGGCGCACGGTGGCGGTCGACGCCACGATCTTCGGCCGAACGCGGCCGCGTGCGCCGTCGAACTCGCGCA
>JBIIIA010000418.1:0-3256 GCA_044235195.1 Thermoflexales bacterium | reverse complement strand
GGGGCCGCCCCCCCCCCGGGCGGGGGGGGGGCCCCGGGCGACTCCACCTGAATATACGAGGCAATTTGAATCACCATGCTTACCCAAAATCAAATCGACTTCTTTCGTGAAAACGGATACCTGCTCGTCAAGGGCGTGCTCAGCCGCGACGAAGCTGCAGCCTATCGGGCCGAGGCGCATGCGCTGATCGAGCGCCTGGCTGCCGGCTTCGACCTTGAGGCCACGTGGGGAGCGGCGCGCGACACGTCGGCCGCCGCGCAGAAGACGCAGATCTTCCATTGCCACAACGTGCAGTTCTACTCGGCCGGGCTCACGCGGCTGATCACCGACCCGCGCTTCGTCGACGCCGCCGCGGATCTGATGGGCACGCCGAACGTGCAGCTGCATCACGACAAACTGTTCATCAAGCCACCCGAGAACGGCTCCCCGTTCCCCATGCACCAGGACGCGCCGTACTTCCCGCACGATCGCCACTCCATGGTCGCCGGCGTGATTCATTTCGACGACGCTCCGCTCGAGAAGGGCTGCATCCGCGTCGTCCCCGGCAGCCACAAGCTCGGCATACTCGATCACAAATCCGAAGGCGGCTGGCACCTGCCCTTCGAGCAATACCCGATCGATTCGTCCATCCCCTGCCCCGCCGAGGCCGGCGACGTGCTGTTCTTCAGCTACCTCACGATCCACGGCTCCGGCATCAACGTGAGCAACGAAGCGCGCACCACCCTCCTCGTGCAGATGCGCGACCCGTCCGACCCGCCGTCGAAGATGACGCACATCTCGCGCGGCCAGGGCATGATGCTGCGCGGCGTCGACAGCACCGCCCGCCACTACCCGATGGCCGAAGGCGCGTGGGCCAAGGAGCAGGCGGGCGGAATGGGGCGGCAGTAGGTAGTAGATAGTGATAGTAGATAGTAGATAGTAGATAGTAGATAGTAGATAGTAGATAGTAGATAAAAAATACAAACTATCTACTATCTACTATCACTATCTGCTATCTGCTATCTGCTATCTACTTCTTCCTGCATCCATACTCCGCCGTGAACCCGAACAGCTCCTCGGCGCGGCGGCCGCTGATGAGCGAGTCGTAGCCCTGCAGGCCGCGGTCCGTGGCGTCGGGGAAGAAGCGCGAGGCGATTTCGGCAGACGGCGTGTTCACCATCGTGTCCTTGGCGACGACGTAGGCAATGTGATGCTTGTTCGGCGCGAGTGAGGCGGTCGCCGCGAGATACGCGCAGCGCGCAGCGTCGCGCACGTCGCAGTAGGCGTACAGCGCCCAGTGCGGATCGAACGCCTCCTTCCACGGGAACTGCGCCGCGATCACGTCCGGATGCGTGATGGCCGTGAAGCGCAGGCTCACCACGCTCAAGCCCCAGTGGCGCGCGAACATCTCGGCGCACACTTCGTTGACCTGCTTCGACAGCGCGTAGTCGGTCTGCGGGTCGATTTCGTGGTCTTCGTCGATCGGCAGATAGCGATAGCGCGTATCGTTCTGCATGTACACTGTGCGCGCCACCTGCACCGTCGACGCCAGCACCACGCGCGGAATGCGCAGATGCACCGCCGCCTGCAGCACGTTGAACGTGCTGTTCGCGTTCGTGGCGAACGTCTCCGCCGGCGGGAACATTTTGCTGTCGCGAATCGCCGCGAGGTGAATCACCGCATCGGCGCCCGCCAGCGCCGCGACCGTCTGGCCGTAGTCCGTCAGATCGGCGCGCAGATATTTCTCCGCCGACACGCCCACGCCGACCGTGTCGACGCCGTGTACGTCGACATCCGCCTGCTTCCTGGCATACTCCGTCGTGAAGCTGCCGATCAATCCCTTCGCACCTGTAATTACCAGTTTCATGGTTGCGGATGGTATGCGAGGATGGGGAAAAGCGGTATCGACGCCGTCCGCCGTCCTCTGTATCATCCCCCTCCATGACGAACCCGTTCGCCGCGCCGCGTTCCAGCGTGATCCTTTTCCCCGCCGTGCTCGCGCTCGCCGCAGTGCTGCTGGCCGTGCGCGTCGATCTCACGTCGCCCATGGCGAACTACCTGTGGGGCGAAGACGGCAACGTGTTCATGAATCAGGCGCGCGCGCTCGGGCCCGCCGGCATCGTCACGCCGCACGCCGGCTACCTCGCGATGTATCCGCGCGCGATCGCATGGGCCGCCGACGGGCTGCCGCTCCCGCTCCGCCCACTCGCGTACGCCGCCGGCTGGGTTGCGGCATTCGCCGGCATGGCGCTCGCCCTGGCCTTCGCCGGCCGCCGCCTCGGGCTCGGCGTCGTCGCCGGCGCCGGCTGGATCGCAGCCACCGCGCTGCAGCCGCACATCGGCGAATCGCTGCTGAACCTGACGAACGCGCAGTGGATGCTGGCGACCGGCCTCGCCGCGCTCGTCGTCGCCCGGCCGAACCCGTTCCCGCTGCGGCCGCTGCTCGGCGCGCCGCTGCTGGCACTGCTCGGTCTGACCGGGCCGTATTCCCTGATCCTCACACCGATCATCGCGCTGCAGGCGTGGCTGCGGCCGCGGCCGTGGCGCGAGTGGTGGTGGGCCGGCGTGCTCGTCGCCTGCGGCGCGGCGCAAGCGGCAATGGCCATCGGAAGCGGCCACTTCCGCACCATCCCCGCCACATCCGAGCAGCTGCCCTTTCCGTGGAACTGGCTCTTCCCGCTCGGCCAGACGCTCGTCTTCGGAGCGGACGACGCCGCCACGCGCATCGCCGCGCTGCTGCTGTGGGCGTCCGCCGGCGCCGCGCTGCTCGTGCTGCGCCGCAGACGCGCCGCGCTGCGCGAACCGCTGATCGACGCAGCGCTGTTCCTCGCGACGGCAGCGATCTTCCTCGGCGCGGCGCTGGCGGCGTTCAAGGCCAATCCGGCGTTCATCGCGCCGTACCACGTCGGCAATCGCTACACATGGGTGCCGTTCGCCATGCTGTTCGGCGCGGCGCTCACGATCACCGCGCGCGTGCGCCCGCTGCTGTGGGCCGGCCTGGCCGCGGCGGCCGTCGTCTGCCTGGCGCCGTTCGTGCGCAAACAGCCGATCGACCTGCAATTCGCGTCGTTCGCTGCCTTCGCCGAAAAGCGGCCGGTGCTCATCCCGCTCGCCCCACCCCGCGAGCGATTTCCCAACTGGCACGTCGACGCCCGGCCGAACGCCGCGTCGCCGTCGGGTTCACCGATCGTGCTCACCGCCGCGGACGTGCGCGGCGTCGGCGTCGACGTGCGCCATGCGACGGGCGGTGAAATGCATCTCGACTGGAACGGCGACG
>JBIIIA010000043.1:0-13746 GCA_044235195.1 Thermoflexales bacterium | reverse complement strand
GCTCTCACCAGACCAGGTCGTGAAGCTGTGCAGCGAGATCGAGCACGTGAACTGGGTGAAGGAAGAGGTGTCGCCGCGGCATCGCAGCATCGGCGCGCTGGCGGCGCGGCGCAGCTCGCACGTGCACGGCATCATGGGCGGCGGCGGCGGGCAGTACATCATCACCGAGCACGCGCGCGGCGCCTGCGGCACGATCATCGCCTGCGAAATCTGCGACGTGGTGCAGCACATCTGGCAGCTGCTCGATGCCGGCGACATGGCCGAAGCCGAAGCGTGGTACGAGCGCGCGCTGCCGCTCATCAACCTCGAATTCGCCATGGGCATGGCGTTCGCCAAGTACGTGATGATGAAGCGCGGCGTGTTCAAGAACTACCGGATGCGCGCGCAGGCGCACACGCTCGACGCCGACGACATTCGCGAGATCGATCGCGCCTTCGCCCGCATCGAGCCGTGGCTGCGCGTCGTACGAAACCAGGGTTCTTAGAATCCTGGTTTCGTCTTCACCCCAGCTTGACGACCGCGTGCAGGTTGTGCGGCCGGTCGGGGTTGCGGCCGAGGGCGAGCGCGTGTTCGAGCGCCAGCAGCTGCCCGGCCACGACGTACAGCGGCCCGCGCGCGGCGTCGCTGATGCCGGCCGGAAGCGCGGCGTCGCCGGCTTCGCCGATCGCCAGCGCCGTCGCGCCGAGCGCGCGCATGTCCGCCAGCACGGCGTTTTCGTGTGCGGCGCGGCCGCGGCTGACCATGCCGACCACCAGCGCGCTCGGCGCCGCCATCGTCTGCGGCCCGTGGCGAAATTCCAGAAAGTGGAACGGCTCGCTGTGCGAGATCGACATCTCCTTCATCTTGAGGCTGACTTCGCAGGCCAATCCGTGGCGTGCACCGCTGCCGAGGAAGTAGAAGCGATCGAACGCCGGGTTCGCACCGTGCGTTTTCATGAGCTCGGCGCAGTCGGCGATCACGCGCGCGCACGCCGTCGGGAGCAGCGCCAGTTCTGCGCGCAGCGCCGCGTCGTTCGCCCACGCTGCGGCGCAGGCGAGTCCGGCGATGAGCATCACGGTGAAGGCGCGCGTCTGGGCGAAGCTCTCTTCGCGGCCGGAGGCGAGCACGAGGTTGCGATCGCCGACGGTGGAAAGCGACGAGCCCGGCGTGCAGGTGATCGTGACGACCGCTCCGTCGCCGCGCTCGCGGAAAGCGGTGCAGGCGCGCAGGAGTTCGGTGGTCTCGCCCGAGCGGCTGAGCACCACCAGCAGCGTGCGGCGGCCGGCGAGATATGCGGTGCGCGGGTCGAGCCACACTTCGGACGCCGGCGCCGCGACGGCGTTCAGCCCGATCTCGCGCATGGTCGCGGCGACCGAGAGCGCCGCGTAGTACGGCGAGCCGCAGCCGGTCACTACGATCTGTTCGAAGCGCCCGTCGGCGTAGAACGCGCGCAGATCGTCGAGCTGCGATCCGAGATGCGCCAGCGCTTCCGCCCATGCGGTCGGCTGCGAGAGGAGTTCGGCGCGGGTGTGTGCGCCTGGAGCGACAGGGGGATGAGTTTCGGTCGGGGCAGTAGTAGTCATAGTAAGAGTGATAGTGATAGTCGGGGCAAGTTCAGACGAGCACGATGCGTGCGCCGGCGGCGCGTGCGGCGTCGAGTTGCGCGGGAGGTGCGTTCCGGTCGGTCACGATGACGTGTACGGCGGAGAGCGGCGCGACGAAGGCGGGCGCGATGCGGCCGAATTTGGTGTGATCGACCAGCAGCACGACTTCGCGCGCGATGCCGAGGATGGCGCGATCGGTGCGGGTTTCGGGCAGCCATTCGTTGGTCAGGCCGGCGTGTGCGTCGATGGCGCGGATGCCCATGAAGACGCGGTCGGCGCGCAGATCGGCGAGTGCGCGTTCGGCGGTGTGGCCGATGAGCGACATTTCGCTGCGGCGCAGCTGCCCGCCGAGGGAGATGAGCTCGACGTCCGCGGCGTCGGCGAGCGCGTTGACGACGAGCAGCGAGTTGGTGATGACGGTCAGAGACGCGACGCTGCGCAGCGCGCGGGCGGCGGCGAGCGCGGTGGTGCCGCTGCCGATGAACACCGTTTCGCCGGGCTGCACCATCGCGGCTGCGGCGGCGCCGATGCGCAGCTTCTCGGCGCGTTGTTCGTCTTCTCTCTGCAGCGCCGGCCGTTCCGGCTGCGGCGTTGCTGCGTCTCGCATCGATCGCACGCCGCCGTGCACGCGCTGCACCAGGCCGCGCTGCGCGAGCGTCGCCACGTCACGGCGCACCGTCGCGGCGCTCACGGCGAAGACGGCGGCGAGTTCGTCGATTTCCGCGCGGCCGTTGTGCGCTACGAAGTCGACGATGCGTTCCTGACGCTCTGGGCTGGAAAGGGAGAGGCTGGGCAGGTTCATGCGCGTTTTTGCGCATTGGTGCGCATTTGTCGATATCATAGGCTGAGTTCGTGCGCAAAGTCAAGTGAAATTTGACAAAACGGGCGGAATCGCTCACAATCGCGCGGCGCGTCGTAGATGGCGCGCAGTGCGATCGGTCGAGTGTGGATGATGCGAAACGAAATGCACGAACGCGAATTCGACGTCCTCGTCGTGGGCGAGCTGAATGCGGATCTGATCCTGAGCGGCGACGTGACGCCGCAGTACGGGCAGGCGGAAAAGCTGATCGACGATGCCTCGCTGGTGCTGGGCAGTTCGAGCGCGATTTTCGCGGCCGGCGCGGCGCGCCTGGGTCTGCGCGTGGCGTTCGTCGGCAAGGTCGGAGACGACCCGCTCGGCCACTTCGCGCTGGAAGAGCTGCGCAAGCGCGGCGTGAACACCGATTCCTGCGTGGTCGATTCGGCGATCAAGACCGGGTTGAGCGTTATTCTGCTGCGCGGCGGCGATCGCGCCATCCTGACGTATTCCGGCTCGATCGGCGCGCTGCGGGCCAGCGAGGTAAACCCCGCGCTGTTGGCACGCGCGCGCCATCTGCATATCGGGAGCTTTTATCTGCTGGATGCGCTGCGGCCGGATGTGCCGGGCCTGTTCGATGCCGCGCACGCGGCCGGCATGACGACGTCGATCGACACGAACTACGATCCGACCGAGCGCTGGGATTCCGGCATCGCCGACGTGCTGGCGCGCACGGACGTGTTCCTGCCGAATGAAACGGAATTGACGGCGATCGCGCGGCGCAGTGAACTGCACGAAGCGCTCGAAGCCGTCATGAGTGCGCCGGGGCAAGCCGAGCGCATCGTCGCGGTCAAGCTCGGCGCACGCGGCGCGCAGGCGCGCCGGGGGGACGCCGAAGCGCATGCGGCCGGCGTTCCGATCGCGGTGGTCGACGCCGTCGGCGCGGGCGACAGCTTCGACGCCGGGTTCATCTATGGCTATCTGGCGGGCTGGCCGCTCGAACGCAGCCTGCGCCTGGCGTGCGTGTGCGGTTCACTCTCGACGCGCGCGGCGGGCGGCACCGGCGCGCAGGCGACGCTGGCCGAAGCGGAGGAATATCTGTGATCGTATGCGTGACGCCGAATGCGGCGATCGACCTGACGATGCAGCTGGACGCGCTGCGCATCGGCGCGGTGCAGCGCGCCGCCGAGAGCATCGCAGTGGCCGGCGGCAAGGGCGTCAACGTCGCGCGCGTCGCCCGGCTGCTCGGCGGAGCATCGACGAACGCCGCCTTCCTGGGCGGCGCCGCCGGCCGCTATTTCGCGGAGCTGGCGCAGGCCGAAGGGCTCCGCGGGCGCTGGACGTGGGCGGCCGGCGAGACGCGCACGTGCGTGATGCTGGCGCAGCCGCAGCACGGCGACGCCACGGTGGTGAACGGGCAGGGCATGCGCGTCGACGACGCGGATTGGCAGCGCTTTCGAGCGGACGTGCTGGCGCATGCCGCGGAAACGGCGGCCTCGACGATCTGCCTGTGCGGCAGCCTGCCGCCTGGTTCGGCTGCAGCGGCGTACGCCGAGCTGCTGCGCGGCTGCGTCGCCAGCGGTCGTCGCGTGTGGGTGGACACCAGCGGTGAGCCGCTGCGCGCGGCGCTGTCCGTCCCCGGCGTGGCGGTCAAAGTGAATCGGGCCGAACTGATGGATGCGCTGCGCGGCGAATCCGAGATGGCATTCGGCACGCTGGCGGAAGTGGCGCGCTCGGCGCAGCGGTTGATCGCGCAGCGCGGGCTGGCGATGGTCGCGGTGACGCTGGGCGGCGAGGGCGCGGTGCTGGCGACGGCGCAGGGCGCCTGGGCGGCGGCGGCGCCGGTGGTGCCGCTGGTCAGCTCGGTCGGCAGCGGCGATTCGACGCTGGCGGCCACGGCGCTGGCGTTCGAGCGGGGCGCGGACCCGGGCACGGCGCTGCGCTGCGGCGTGGCGGCCGGCACGGCCAATGCGATGAGTTTGGGCGGCGGTCGCTTCGCGATCGCGGAGTACGAGGATAGCTACGAGAGGACACATGTCGTTGCACTTGCCTGATTTCCGACCGGCGGCGAAGCTGGTCGTCCCCGAGACGCACGTGGTGCGCCCGCGTTTTCCCGTGGTCGATGCGCACAATCACCTCGGGCAGTTCGGCGGAAATTACGATCGACGCCCGCCGCAGGAGCTGTTCGCGCGCATGGAGGAAGCCGGCGTGACGCATTACGTCGACCTCGACGGCGGCTGGGGCGAGGACGTGCTGCGGCATCGGTTGGATACGTTCAAGGCGTACGCGCCGGACCGCTACTGCGTGTTCGCCGGCGTGCCGTGGGCAGCGTGGCGCGAGCACGGCGATGCGTTCGGTGAATATGCGGCGGCGCGGCTGCGCGAGCAGGCCCGCTGGGGCGCGCAAGGGCTGAAAATTTGGAAGAACTTCGGGCTGCACGAACGCGATCAGCACGGTGAACTCGTCGCCGTCGACGATTTGCGCCTGGCCCCGCTGTGGGAGACCGCCGGCGAGCTCGGCCTGCCGGTGGTCATTCACGTGGCGGACCCGGTGGCGTTCTTCGACCCGGTCGACGCGACCAACGAGCGCTGGGAAGAGCTGCACGCGCATCCGGACTGGATGTTCACCTCGCCGCCGTTTCCGCCGTTCATGGCGATCATGGAGCAGTTCGCGCGGCTGGTGGAGCGGCATCCGCGCACCGTGTTCATCGGCGCGCACGTCGGGTGCTACGCCGAGAACCTGGGCTGGGTGGCGGCGCTGCTCGACCGGTGCCCGAACTTTTTCGTCGACATCAGCGCCCGCATCGGTGAACTCGGCCGCCAGCCGTACAGCGCGCGCCGATTCTTCTTGAAATACGCCGATCGCATTTTGTTCGGCATCGACGCCGGCCCGGACGTGGCGGCGTATCGCACCTACTACCGCTTCCTCGAGACGGACGACGAGTATTTCAACTACAGCCCGGGTTCGGAGACGCCGCTGCAGGGGCGCTGGCAGATCTACGGACTGCATTTGCCGGACGACGTGTTGCGCAAAATATACGCCGCCAACGCCCTGCGGCTGATGCGCTTTTGAACCGACGGCACATTGTTGGATTGGTCCAGCAATCCAACGAAATTGCTCAAGTTTGATGCGCTGGCACCGGGCACTGCCTGCCACCCTTCGGGTGGCGGGCAGTGCCGTGATTTACGGACTCCGAGCGGACTAAGAAGCACCCGTTGTACAAGGTGGCGCGAAAAGTTATGTATGGCTAGACTTTGCATAATGTTTAAATACGTGGCAAACTTGAGGGCATGGCACAAAAGGTTCAGCGAAAGTTGCGTAATACGAAATCGGAAGCTGTCGAAGCCCTGACCGACAAGGTCAATACGTATTCAAAACCGAGCCAGCTGCGGATCACCGACATCCGCACGGCGGTGGTGGCGTCGAACTACGACTACCCGATCGTGCGGATCGACACGAATCAGGGGATTTACGGCATCGGCGAAGTGCGCGACGCTGGTCATCGCGAGAACGCCCTGCAGTTCAAGAGCCGTCTGCTCGGGCAGAACCCGTGCAACATCGACATGATTTTTCGCGACCTGAAGAAATTCGGGAACTGGGGGCGCGAAGGCGGCGGCGTGAGCGGCATCGAGATCGCGTTGTGGGACTTGATCGGCAAGGCCTACGGCGTGCCGTGCTATCAATTCTTCGGCGGCAAGTATCGCGATAAGGTGCGCATCTACGCCGACACGCCGCACCCCGAGGACACCTCGCCGGAAGGCTACGTCGAGCGCGTGCTCGGGCGGCGCAAGATGGGCATCACGTTCATCAAATTCGACATCGGGATGCATCTGCTGGAGGGAATTTCCGGCACGCGCATCGGCCAGCCGACGAAGCACGAGTATCGCACCGGCGACTGGAACAATGCGCCGGGCTCCGGAACCGGCGTGCACGTCACGGAAAAGGGCATCGCGCGCATGGCGGAAGTGGTGGCAGCGGTGCGCAAGGCGGTGGGCTGGGACACGTCGCTGTGCATCGATCACTATGGGCACGGCATGATGACCGTCAAGGAAGTGATCCGCCTGGGCGAGGCGCTGGAGCCGTACGGCCTGGCGTGGATGGAGGATCCGGTGCAGTGGTACGACGTCGAGGGGCACAAGATGGTCACCGACGCGGTGAACGTGCCGATCGCCGCCGGAGAAGAGCTGTATTTGTGGGAAGGCTTCCGGCCGTTCATCGAGGAACACGCGGTGGACATCATTCATCCGGATCTGCTGACGTCCGGCGGGATGTGGGAGACCAAGAAGATCGCCGACTACGCCGAGCGGTACCATATTCCGACGGCGCTGCACTTCGCCGGTTCGCCGATCGCGTTCATGGCGAACGTGCACTGCGCGGCGTCGCTGTCCAGCTTCGTGGCGCTGGAGCATCACGGCCTCGACCTGCCGTTCTGGGAGGGACTGGTGACCGGCCTGCCGGCGGACTATTTGCAGGACGGCTACGTCACGGTGCCGGACGCGCCCGGCCTCGGCGTGGATCTGAATTACGAGGGCATCCGCGCCGGTCTGCGTGCGCCGTCCGGCTTGTTCGAACCGACGAACGAGTGGAATACGCCGAAGGTGGCGTTCTGGCAGCCCGATCGGCGCTGGGACAAATAAACAGCTTCGACGTACGGCGCAACCCGAAGTGGGGCGGGGATCGCAGTGTGATGCAAACGGCAAGGGAGGGAATCAGGGGACCATGAATTCGAACGTGAGCGCACTTTCAGCTCGACGGGAGACGGCCGGCATTCGCAGACGACGGACATGGTGGATCGTACTGCTGCCGATCGCAGTTGTGGTGACGGTGACGCAGGCGCTGAATTCGAGAAGCCAGGTTGTCGTCGAACTCGCTACGATGGCTCTCGGTGCGCTTACGGCTGCGGCGTTCGTGGTTACGTCGTTATTCAGTGTCGACAGCCGTGAACGCACGAGCTGGATCTGCCTTGCCGCCGGACAGATCTGTCTGGCGGCAGGGCAGGGATACGCTGTATTGGCGCCGATCGACAAGCACTCGTTCTTCGATTTCGGCGATGCGCTGTACATCGGTTTTTTTACGACGGCGGCACTGGGCTTGTTGATGCAGCCGATGCGCTCGTTGACGCGCATGCAGCAGCGGCGATTCAGGCTGGACATCGCCATGACTGCGATTTCCTCCTCGCTGGTGTACGGCATTCTGGTGCTTACCAGCACCAGCCCGGCTGCGTCGACGGAGATGTCGGCGCAGCTGCTGCGCCCACTGCTCGATCTGATTTTGGTTTGGGTCGTCGTAGTGGTGCTGCTGAGACAGAGTTCACCATCTTTGTGGCAATTGGCATACGGATGCGGCGTTCTGTTGCTCGCGTCGGCGCATGTCATGTTTCTGGCAACTCGTTTTGGTCTGTTGACCGATCTGCGATATGGCGTCGTTGTCACTTTGTCGTACTCGATGAGCACAGTCGCTATGCTGTCCGCGGCGCTGCTGCACTACTACAGAGCGCTTTTTCGAATCAAATGGTCTCGCATCCAGCGTGTGGCCGTGTCACGGTTTGCTCCGTTGTTGACCGAGTACATCCTGCCCTATGGATGGACGATCGCTGCGATAGGGCTTATTCTGCTGCTGTACGGGCATTGGAACATCCCGATGCAGGACAGCGATCTCTTGTTCGTGGGTGTCGGGTCGAGCTTGATTCTGCTGGTGAGCATTGCACGTCGCTGGCTGACGATGGAGGAGAACGCCGATCTGGTGCAGCGTCAGGTGCGTGTGCTGGGGGCGGCGCGCGCGCTGGCGCAGCCGCTCGATCTGCGCACCGTGCCGAAGTGCATCCTCGAACAGGCGGCGAATCTGATTCCGAACGACGAGGCACATCTGGCGCTGCTGCGGGAGGGCGACGAAGCGATGGTGACGTCTGCGTGCTCCGACGGCAGATTTCGGCGCAGCGATGCAGCGACACTGCTTCGACTCGACGCTGCGGCGTTGGCGACGCTGAACGGTGTCACCGTTCTTTCTCCGAAGGTGCGGACGGATGCGCCCGAGCACAGCGCGGTAGCGATGCGCATCTTGACCATGATTCGTCGCGCCGTGTGGGGCGACGTGGAGCCTTCGCCGCGCAAAGTCTGGATCGTGGCACCGCTGACTGCCGACCATAAGACGATCGGCGTGCTCCTGATCGGCCTGATATCGCGCCGCTGGAAGGCGTCGGATCATCCGATGATGCTGGATGCGTTCCTGCAGCAGGCGGCGGCGGCGGTCGTGAATGCGCGACTGCGGCAGCAGCAGAGCGACATGGCGGCTATGGCCGAGCGCAGCCGCCTGTCGCGCGAGCTGCATGATTCGGTGCTGCAGGCGATCTTCGGCTGTTCACTCGGGCTGCGCACCGCGCAGCATCACGTGGAATCGGCCAACACGTCGGCGCACGACGCGCTGGCGTATTCGCTGCGGTTGGTGGAGGGGGCGATCTCCGAAATGCGCGCGCTGATCTTCGAGCTGCGCCCGGAGACGCTGGCGAACGAGGGATTGCTCATTGCTCTGCAGAAGCAGGCGCAGTCGCTCTGCGATCGGCACAGCGTCCTGGCGAGCGTGCACAGCGGAAACGGAGAACCTGCGCTCGCCGATGCGGAGAAAGAGACGTTCTATCGAATCGCCATCGAGGCGCTGCAGAACGTGATCAAGCATGCACGGGCGCGGCGTGTGGATATAGAGCTGCATGAAACTACGCAGCGCGTGTGCATGGTCATCAACGATGACGGCGTCGGGTTTGACACGGCCGGAGACTTCCGTGGGCACCTCGGACTGGTGCGCATGCACGAGCGGGCGGCGCAGGCCGGCGCAGCGCTGGTGCTCACCAGTGCGCCGGGCAGCGGCACGCGCATCGAGCTGTGCAAGTCCGGCGCCGCTACTCCACCGTGACGCTAGGGATTAGGGGCTGAAAACTCTATCCCTAATCCCTAACCCCTTTTCTTCTCACTTACTGCGCGATCGCAGCCTTGATCGCTCCGCACGACGGGCAGGAGCCGTCGGGGCGCAGCAGCGAGTAGCCGGCCTGCGGGTCGTCATTGAACTGGCGGAAGTTCCAGTTCCAGAAGATGGCGATGCGTGCGCGGCCGCTCTGCTTGAGCAGCGTCACCAGGCGCGCCGACCATTCGGCCTGATTGGCGAGGGTGATGTTGTTGCCCCACGAGAAGCCGCCCGGCAGCGAGCCGGCGATGCCGTCCTTCGTCACGTAGCCCATCTCGGTGAAGCACACCGGAACCTTGCCGCCGAGCGCGTTGTACGTCATGTCGAACGTGCCCCAGAAGTACCACGAGTAGTGGTCGCCGGTGGGGCCGCCGCTGCGCAGGTCGGGCGGGTTCGGGCTGCCGTTGTAGTGAGCGCCCTGGCAGTCCATCCATGCGGCGGCGCCGGTGGCGGCCATGCGCTGCAGGAACTGGTCGTCGTTGCAGCCGGCCTGCGTGCAGTTGCCGCCGAAGTAGCCGGTCGGCGCCGGCGCGCCGGCGATCACCAGCGTGTTGGGGTTGGCGGCCTTGATCGCCCCGTACGCTTCGCGCAGCATGTTGGCGTAGTTTTCGGGGTTGACCTTGCCGTTGCCGCTGCCGCCGTACTCGCGGTCGAGGTTGGGTTCGTTCCAGACCTCGATGGCATCGGCGCCCTGGGCGGCGATGTTGGCGAGGATGCCAGCGAATTCCTTGTGATAGTTCACATCGTCGGCGCGGCCGCGGTTGCCGACGGCTCCGATCAGCACCTTGAGGCCGGCGGCCTTGTACTGGCCGAGCAGTCCGGCCAGGTCCGGCGCGCCGCCGTCGACGACGACCTGGTACTTGATCCACTTGAAGCCGGTATCGGTCATCATGTCCAGGCGTTCAGCGCCGTTGACGTGAGCGCCGACCTCGAATGCGCCGGCCTTGGCGGCGCCGGCGGCGGGGGCGGCTGCTGCGGCTGCCGGCGCGGCGGTGCCGCTGAACGTGGTGTAAGCCGCCCAGACGAATGCCTGTTGTCCCTTGTACGTGATGCGCAGCCACTTGCCGTCGGCCGTCTTGGCGTCGGCGGCGACGGACTCACTCTGCGTGAGCTGGCCGAGGATGGCGGCGCTGGTGCTCGGCTTGGCGCGCACGTTCAGCGTAGCCGAAGTGACCTTCACGTTCGATCCGCTGGCTGCGGCGGGTGCGGCCGCCGCGGCCGCGGGCGCCGGGGCTGCTGCGGGCGCTGCGGCGCCGCCTGTGGAGACGAGCTGCGCGAAGACGTAGCCCTGCTTGCCCTCGAACGTGATGCGGAACCAGGCGCCGTCGGCCGTCTTGGCGTCGGCGACGAATTTGGCGCCCTGCTTGGCCACGCCGATGATGGCATCGGCTGTGCTCGGGCCGCTGCGGATGTTGGCGGTCTCCCCGGTGACGGTGAGCTCGACGCCCTGCGCGCGCACTGCGGCGGCCGGTGCGGCCAGCGCAGACGCGGCGGGCATGCCGCCCGTCACGGCCAGCGCTGCGGCGATGGCGATGATCCTGTGCTTCGTAGTTCTCCACGTGTTCAGCATGCTTATCTCCCTTGCACTTACAGATATTTCTCGACGGCCCAGCCGCCTTCGCGGACGACCGGCGCGTGCAGCACGTCCGTCGTCGGATCGAAGAGCAGTTTATTGTTTCCCGTCAACGCGTCCACCACGTCTCCCATCCAATCGGCCAACGCAACCGGTCGGCCGATCGCCTGTGCCACCTGCATAGGCGACACGTCATCCAGCGCGATGCCATCTGGGTGATCGAACATAATTCGTGGCAGGACGACGATGTCCCCAAGATTATCACGTGCCCGCAATGCGGCGATGACGTCGGCGGCCGGCAGCAGGCCGGCGACGGTGATGGATTCGCCGAGCAGCTGATTCTCCACGGCGACGACGTCGACGGGGATGCCGGCGTCGGCGGCGAGTTCGGCGGCCGCGGTGTGCAGCGTGGGTGCGAACAACGAAGCCGTGGCGAGTGTGGCGCTGCGGAATCGTGTGCTCGACAGATGTGGAATTTCGCTGCGGCGCACCGTGCACCATTCGTCGAGGAAATTGCGCACCATACCGAGGCCGTTCTCCTGCAGAGAAAGCCCGTCGTAGCTGCGGCGCGACGGCAGCGGCTTGCCGGCGACCAGGTACCACTCGTCGGTGGCGTGCACGAAGCGTGCGCCGAGCGTGCGGCGGAATTCGCGCTGCCAGGCGTGCACCTGTTTCAGCGTGGCGCGCGCCTCTGCGGCGTGATGCGGCCGGCGGCCGTACTTGTGATGCTTCGTCAGGCCGACGGGCACGATGGTGGCGCTCAGCACGCCGGGATGCAGCGCCGCCAGCGCGCGCACACTCTCTTCGAGGCGGGCGCCGTCGTTCAGGCCGGGCGTGACGACGAGCTGCGTGTGCGCTTCGATGCCGTGCGCGGCCAGCCAGCGCAGCTGCTCGAGCACATCGGGCGCCTTCGGATTGCGCAGGCACTGCCGCCGCGTCTCGATGTCGGTGGCGTGCACCGACACGTACAGCGGCGACAGGCGCTGTTCGGCAAGGCGGTCCCAGTCCTCCTGCGCCAGGTTGGTGAGCGTGACGTAGTGGCCGAACAGGAACGAATAGCGGTAATCGTCGTCTTTGATGTACAGCGTGCGGCGCATGCGCGGCGCGTTCTGCAGCACGAAGCAGAACGGGCACAGGTTGTTGCAGCGCCGGATGTCGATGTCGAACGTGGGATGTTCGAACTCGATGCCGAGCTGCTGGCCTTCCTCGCGCACGGTCGTCGCGGAGGCGATGACGCCGTTGCGTTCGTATTCGAAGATGAGCTGCGCGTCGGCGGCGTAGAATTGCGCGTCGATGACGTCGCGCAGGGCATGGCCGTTGATGGCGTGCAGCTCGTCGCCGGCGCGCAGGCCGGCCGCTGCGGCGGCCGAATCGGATTCGATCGATCGGATGCGTCCACTCATCGTGATGACTCGGGAATAGCGGGCGCTTCGCCGTACACGCCGCGCATGTGAGGCGGCAGCAGGGCGGCGAGGCGACGCATGGCGAAATCGGTCAGCTGCTGCAGCGCCGCGCGGTCGGCTTTGCCGGCGGCCGGCTGCAGGTGAAAGGGCTCACCGACGGTGAGGGTGACGCTGGCGCGGCGCAGCCGCTTGAGCGACGGCAGGACGTCCGGGCCGCCGACGAGGGCGATCGGCACGACGGGCGCGCCGGTGCGCGTGGCCAGGAACGCCAGTCCCTCCTGCGCCGGGATGAGGCCGCCGGTCTTGCTGCGCGTGCCCTCCGGTGAGATGAGCACCACTCCGCCTTCCTTGAGCACTTCGGTGGCGGCGCGAATCGCCTGCAGATCCACCGCGCCGCGATGGACCGGGATGCCGCCGTACGGGCCGAGCATCCAGCCGGTGCGGCGGTCTTCGAACGACTCGACCTTGGCCAGCGCCGAGATGCTGCGGCGCACGGCGATCAGCACGAGGAAGGGATCGGCCCACGAGACGTGGTTGATCATCAGAATCACCGGCCCGTCGGCGGGCACGCGATGCAGATCGATGCAGCGCATGCGCAGCAGGAGTGCGCCGATGATGCGCATGCAGGCGTTGTAGAACGGGCGCAGCGGCGCTCGCTTGTTCCAGATCTGTCGTCGGTTGAACGTGGACTTGACCCCTTCAGTGTGCATGAGCGATCTCCTCGACGATCGCCCGCAGCCGGGCGACGGTGGCGTCGATGCCGACGTCGGTCGAATCGACGATGTGCGCGTCGGCCGCCGGGCGCAGCGGAGAAATCGTGCGCGACGAATCGCGCGCGTCGCGTGCGCGCACGTCGGCCAGGACGACATCGTAGTCGGCGGCGGCGTCTTTCGCACACAGCTCGGCGTGGCGGCGGCGGGCGCGTTCCTCGGGGGAGGCGATCAGATAAATCTTGACGTCGGCGTTCGGCATGACCACAGTGCCGATGTCGCGGCCGACCATGACGATGCGGCCGGGTTCGGCGATGCGGCGCTGCTGGCGCACCATTTCCTCGCGCACGCCGGCATGGCGGGCGACGGCGGAGACGCGCGACTCGACTTCGGCGGAGCGCAGCGCCCACGTCACGTCTTCGCCGTCGAGGTGCACGGTGTACTGCCGCCCGTCCGTTTCGTGCGCGGACGGCGACAGCACTTCGATGCGCAGCCGCTGTGCCAGCGTCGTCAGCGTCGGGCCGTCGTCGGAGGAAACGGCGGCGCGCAGGGCGGCGAGGGCGACGGCGCGGTACATCACGCCGGTGTCGAAGTAGAGGAATCCGAGCTGTGCCGCCAGGGCGGCGCCCACCGTGCTCTTGCCGGATCCGGCCGGTCCATCGATGGCGACGGTGTTGATCACTTTCGGCATGGTGAAAAACGCATTACGTGTTGCGGCGCAGCTCCT
>JBIIIA010000042.1:0-13770 GCA_044235195.1 Thermoflexales bacterium | reverse complement strand
CCCCTTCCCTCTTTCCTCTTCCCTCTTTCCCCTTCCCTCACTCCTCTCTCCCCTACAATGCCCGGCCATGCAATTCGGCTGGCACACCGCTCCCATCGACACGCGCGCGCAGGTCACAGCGCTGCTGCACGGCCTGCAGCGAACGCTCGGCGATGCGCTGCGCGGCGTGGTGCTGCACGGCTCGCTGGCGCAGGGATCGTTCAACCCGCTGCGCTCCGACGTCGATGTGTTGGCCGTCTGCGCATATGCCCTCGACGACGATGCGCGCCGCGCCCTCGATGCGCTGCTGATCGACGTCTCGCTTGCGCCGCACCCGATCGAGATCAGCATCGTGCGCGTCGATGCGCTGCCGGACTGGTCGCACCCGGCCCCGTTCGAATATCACTTCGGCGAAGTCTGGCGCGCGCGCGCCGCCGCCGGCGCAGGCTGCCCGCCCGGCCGTGATCCCGACCTCGCCGCGCACTTCGCCATGGCGCACGCGCACGGCATCGCCCTGCTCGGCCCGTCGCCGGATTCGCTGCTGCCGAATCCGCCGCCGCACGACGTGCGTGATTCGATCCTCGCCGACGTGCTCAGCGACGAATTCGGCGTGCCCGGCCTCGCCGCCGCCGCGCGCCCGTCGTCCGTCGTGCTCAACGCCTGCCGCGCGCTCGCCTTCGGGCGCACCGGCCGCCTGCTCTCGAAGGACGAAGGCGGCCTGTGGGCGCTGCTCGAGCTGCCCTGGCGCCAGTCGTCGATCACCGCCCGCGCGCTCGAGAAATATCGCAGCGGCTCCGACGAGCCGCAGTATTCCGCCGACGAAGTGCGCCAGTTCACCGGCTTCATGCTGCCGGCGCTGCGAAACATGCGGGCTGACCACTGACCGCCGTCCCCCGTCCGCCATCTGCTCTGCGACCTAGGTTAATATTCGCCCCGCTATGCCTCAGCGCAAGTCTCAACCGCCGGCCCGTCCCGGCGTCGTGTTCGATCACGATTCCTCGGCCGGCATCTCCCTGCTTGCCAACGCCGTCCGCGGCACGCTCGGCCCGACGCCGCGCATGGTGGCCGTCGAACGCATGTCGCGCGACCACACGCCCGAAATCATGGACGACGCCGGCACGCTCGCGCGCCGTCTCCTGCAGCTGCCCGATCCGCGCGACGACGCCGGCGCGCTGCTGCTGCGCCAGGCGCTCTGGCGCCAGCGCGAAACCTGCGGCGACGGCGCCGCCACGCTCGCCGTCATCGCCGAGGCCATGGCGCACGCCGCGCTGCGCGCGCGCGTCGCCGGCGCACACCCGATGCTGCTGCGACAGGGCATCGAGGCCGCCGCCGCCGCTGCCATCGCCGAGCTGCACCGTCGCGCTACGCCCATCCCCGGCGGAGCTCGCGGCCGCGAAATGCTGCGCGCCGTCGCCGCCTCGCTCTGCCAGGACGTCGACCTGCGCAACGCCCTCGTCGAAGTCATCGAGGTGATCGGCGCCGAGGCCGGCGTGCTCGTGCAGGCCTACGAAGGCGGCGGCATCGTGCGCGAATTCGTCGAAGGCTCGATGTTCGAAGGCGGCTGGATCACCCCGGGCTTCAATGCCGTCCCCGGCAAGCAGCTCGACCGCGCCGAGGACGTCGCCGTCGTCGTCGTGCACGGCAAGATCAACCACACGCAGTCGATCATCCAGGGCCTGGCGCGCATCCACGCCGCCGGCCACAAGACTGTGGCGCTCGTCGTCGACGGCCTCGGCGACGACGGCAAGCAGATCCTCACGCAGATCCATCACCGCGGCATGATCCGCATCCTGCCGCTGCGCATCACCAAGGCCGGGCCCGAACTCATGCTCGCCTTCCAGGATCTGTGCGTGCTCACCGGCGCTTCGCTGCTCTACGGCGAAGACCCGACGCTCGCCGACGCCGCGTTCGCCCAGATTTCACCGCAGCACATCGGCAGCGCCCGCCGCGTGTGGGCCGACGACAAGCGCTTCGGCGTCATCGCCGGCACGCGCGACGCCGCATCGATTCGCGCCGCCATCGCGCAGCTGCGCGCCAAGCTCGCCGCTACATCGACCACCGACACCGAAGAGCTCAAGGCGCTCCGCCTGCGCCTCGGCCGGCTGAACGGCGGCCTCGGCATCCTGCGCGTCGGCGCGTTCACGCAGCAGGCCGGCGAACAGCGCCGCGACGAAGCCAATCGCCTCGCCCGCGCGCTGCAGACGGCGCTCGCCTGCGGCGTGGTCGCCGGCGGCGGCGCCGAACTCGCCCGCATCGGCGCTGCGCTGCAGCCGCCCGCCGACATGGGCTTCGACGCCGCTCTCGGCTATCGCCTCGTCGCCGACGCGCTCGCCGCGCCGCTGCGCACGATCGCTGAAAATGCCGGCCGCGATCCGTCCCCCGTGCAGGTCGCCGTGCGCAAGGCTTCCAGCTCCACCGTCTTCGACGCTCGCTCCGGTGAGCTGCGCGACATGCTCGCCGCCTCCGTGGTCGACTCGGTCGACGTGCTCGTCAGCGTCGTGCAGCTCGCCGCCAGCGTCGCCGCCATGTCCGTCACCACCGACGCGCTCGTGCTGCGCAGGCAGCCACCCACCAGCGCGAATCCGTAGCCTTCGCCCTGTTTCACGCCATGACTCCAACCAACCTCTTCGCCATCGCCGCCGCCGACGCACAGTCGTGCTACGCCGCCACCGACGCCGGCCTCTGGTCGTGGTCCGCCGGTGAATGGACGCAGATCGCGAAGCAGTTCGCCCCCGTGACGCTGACCGCGGTCGCCGCGCTCGGCAATGCGGTGCTGATCGGCGCCGCCGGCGACATCGCCGTCTCGCGCGACGGCGCGCGTTCGTTCGGCCTGGCGACGCTGCCCATCAAGGCGCACATCCTGGCGCTGGCCCTCTCGCCGAACTTCGCCGCCGACCGCATCGCGCTGGCCGCCACCGCGCACGACGGCGTGCTGCGCTCCACCGACGGCGGCGCCACCTTCCACGCCTGGAACTTCGGCCTGATCGACCTGCGCGTCAATGCGCTGCTCATGTCGCCCGACTTCGCCCAGGACGCCACGGTGTTCGCCGCCACCGATCACGCCGTGTTCATGAGCACGAACAGCGGACGCGCCTGGCGCGAACTGCCGCTGCCGGCCGACGCCGCGCCGTGCACCGCGCTCGCTTTCGGCCCGCGCGGCCGCCTGCTCGTCGGCACCGAAGGCAACGGACTCTGGGCGGCCGACGCGCCCTACGCCGCGTTCACCCGCGACGAACGCCTCAAGGCGACGGAAATCAACGCGCTCGCCGCCACGCCCCACGGCCCGGTCGCCGCCACCACGCAGGGCATCTTCGCCCACACCGGCCGCACCTGGAAGCGCATCCACGACGCGGACGACGCGCTCTCCCTGACCATCTCCGGCGACACCGTGCTGGCGGGGACGGCGGGGGGGGATGTGGTGATAGTGGATAGACGATAGTGGATAGACGATAGTGGATAGCTGCTCACTCTTTACTATCCACTATCACTATCGTCTATCCACTATCCACTATCTGCTTCCCCCTAGACCACCTTCACCTTCGTCACCTTCGTGAAATCAGGCTTGCGCCACGGCGCCTGGGTATACCAGTTTTTCGGGTCGGTGTCGGCGTAGGGCATCGTCCAGCGGAAGAGCCATTTGGCGTTTTCGGACGTCACGTTCACGCAGCCGTGGCTGCGCGGCGCGCCGTAGTCGTTGTGCCAGTACGTGCCGTGAAACGCCACTCCCGCCGTGGTGAAGTAGCTGACCCACGGGATGCCGGGCAGGTCGAATGCGCCTTCGTTGCCGACGGCGCCGCCCCACATGTGCTGGCTCGGCGTCTTGCGGTAGACGAAATGCTCACCCTTCGGCGTCTGGAAATCACCGCCGTTGTAGTTCTTGCCGGTCGCGCAGCGGCACGTGAACACTTCCTTGCCCTTTTCATAGGCATACACACGCTGCTCTTTGAGATCCACCACCGCCAGCTTGTCGCCGGCGGCCACATCACCGGAGATCGGCGACATCTCCTCCTCGACGATGATGCGCATGTACGACGCCGGCACGAAGTAGCGCGCCGGGAACTGCTCGTCCTCGATCT
This sequence comes from Thermoflexales bacterium, assembly GCA_044235195.1. GTDB lineage: Bacteria > Chloroflexota > Anaerolineae > J036 > Brachytrichaceae > CANJQH01. The sequence goes on along the minus strand of JBIIIA010000042.1, from coordinate 9,715 downwards.
GATACCAATACTTGTCGATCGACCCGAACAGCAGCTTGTCGGCCGGCGGCACGGCATCGGCCGTAGCCACGTTCTTCACTTTGTACACGGTGCCGCCGTAATAGCGATACTTGCTGCGGCCGGTCGACATGCCCGGCCCGACGCGCACGTCGAAGTACGGCACCGTCAGTTCCGCCCAGAAGCCGAAGTCGCCGGCCTCGGTGATCGGCGGATGTCCCGACTGCATCGGCACCTCCAGCACATTCTGCGAATGCACGTAGCCCTCGTCGAGCTTGTACCAGACTTTGTTGTACGCCGAGCCGGAATCGGATTCGAGGCGCTCGAGAAGATCGACCACTGCATCGCGCTTCAGCGCCTTGACGCGCTTCGCCTTCACATTCGGCTCGGCGCGCAGCGGCGCCCCTCCGGCCAGAATCAGGCCATGGCCGAAAATTTTCTGCTCGTCATCCTGCGCGCGATGCGTCGGCACGTGCGCGGCCGCCACGCCGCGCGCCCACGCCGCGCGCGCCGGAAACAGCGCTCCGATCGTCCCGGCGACGCCGAGTTTGAGCATGGTCCGTCGGGTCAGAAGTCGTTTGTTCATAGGTCGTATCGCAAATATTCGCTCCGGCCGAGACGTCGATTCCGCAATGAGGCAGGCCCGAGACGCAATGAATCATACAGAGAAAGATTAGGCTGGCCGTAGCCCCTACTCCGGCCGCAGCGTCGCCATATACGCCACCAGATCCTCGATCTGCCCCGGCGTCAGCAGCGCGGCGTAGTCGCGATACATCAGGCCGTCTTGATAGCCGCCGGCCAGATGCGCATCCGGGTCGACGATCGATGTGCGCAGATATTCCTCCGCCGTCTGGCCAGGCACCTCGCGCACGGCGCGCGCACCGATGTCGTAGAAGTTCGTCCCCAGCCCCATCGGAGACGGACGCCCCTCCTCCACCGCGTGGCAGCGCACGCACGCCGGCAGCTCGCCGCGCGGCGAGGCCATCGGCAGCGCGAACAGCACCCGCCCGCGCTCGGCGTCTCCGACTGGCGCAGACGCACAGCCGGCCAGCAGCAGCGCCGCCGCCAGCCATTTCATTGCGGCGCCTCCGCCTCGATGCGATGCACCACGCTCGTCCCGAAATCGGCCACATACAACGCCCCGTCCGGGCCGACGGCCACGTCGATCGGGTACAGAAATCCGCCGGCGAACGGATACGCGCGCGCCGTCACCGTCCCGTCCGCCGCGCGCGCCGTCTCGATGCCGACCACGTCGCCCCGCGTCCACAGCGCGGCGAAGAACGCGCCGCGATACGCCGGCGGGAACGCGTCGCCGTCGTAAAACGCCACTCCGGTCGGCGTGGCGTGCACGTCGAATTCGACGACGGCCGCGCGCGCACCGCCGCGCGGCAGCGCATGGAACGCGTCACCGGCCTCGCCACCGGTGCGGCTGTCGCCGGTGAACATCATCCCTTCCGAATCGAAGGCCACGTCGAACGGATTGCCGAAGCCGTTCGCCTCCACGCGCACGTCGCCGCCGTCGGGCTCCACCGAGAGGATCGCGCCGGCGCGCGGGTTCGGCTCCGGCCCGCTGGCCACCGTGCTCCCCACGCCGAAATACAAGCGCCCGTCCGGCCCGAACGTCAGGCCGTTGTTGGTGTGCGGCGCCAGCACCATCGACGGCAGCCCATCGACCAGCGTGCGCCGCGCGTCGGCGCGCCCGTCGCCGTTCGCGTCGCGCAGCGCCTCGACCTTGCCGGCGCTCGACGCGTACAGCTCGCCGCCCCGCCACGCCAGCCCGACGAGCAGTGAAAATCCCGAGGCGTACTTGCGCAGCGCGCCGATGCGATCGCTGCGGCCGTCGCCATCCGCATCGGCGAGCTCGCCGCGCCAGATGTTGCCGTCGATGTCGGCCACGAACAGCGCACCGTCGCCGAACGCCAGCGCCGTGGGGTTGTCGAACGTGCCCTCCGCCGGCGCCACGGACGCGGCGTCGGCGAACACGCCGATGCGGAAGCCCGGCGGCAGGGTGATCGCCCGGCGCGCGACGTCGCGCTCGCGTTCGCGCGCCGGCGTCGACGCCACGGCCAGCCCCCACAGCGCCGCGGCAGCCGCTGGCACGCCGAGCGCGGCCAGCAGCTGCACCCGCCGCGGCAGCGGAATGCGCAGGCCGAGCAGCGCACCACCCGCGACGCCGGCGGCCGCCGTCGCTGCGAACGCCGTCGCCGGGATGCGGATCAGCGGCTCGCCGATGCCGACCGGAACCAGGCTGAGCGCCGCCTGCGCCGCCGCCGCGACGACCCCGAAAACGAGCGCGGCCACGCCCGCCGCCCGCCGCTGCAGCAGCAGGCGCAGCCCGAGCGTGGCCGCTGTCGCCCACGCCGCCATCAGGACGAACGAGAGCGCACCTATCATTTTCCTATTCCCTAATTCTTACTTGAGCGCCAGACGGCCGGCGTAGCGCGCCGCCTCGCCCAGCTCTTCCTCGATGCGCAGCAGCTGGTTGTACTTCGCCGTGCGCTCGCCGCGCGCCGGAGCGCCGGTCTTGATCAGGCCGGTGTTCAGCGCCACCACCAGGTCGGCGATCGTCGAATCCTCGGTCTCGCCCGAGCGGTGCGACACCGCCACGCCCCAGCCGGCGCGATGGCTCATCTCGACCGCGGCGATGCTCTCGCTCAGCGTGCCGATCTGGTTCACCTTGCACAGCAGCGCGTTGCAGGTCTTCTCGCGGATCGAACGCTCGATGCGCTTGACGTTCGTCACCAGGTGGTCGTCGCCGACGAGGCGCACCTTGTCGCCCAGCTCGGCCGTCAGCTCGGCCCAGCCCGCCCAGTCGTCCTCCGCCAGGCCGTCCTCGATCGAGACGATCGGGTACTGCTTGACCCAGTTCACCCAGTACTTGACGAGCTGGCTGCTGCTGAACTGCTTGCTTTCCTTGGCCAGGTTGTACTTGCCGCCCTCGTACAGCTCGGTCGCCGCGCAGTCGAGGCCGATGCTGATCTGCTCGCCCGGCTTGTAGCCGGCCTTTTCGATCGCCTCGAGGATCACCTCGATCGCCTCGGCGTTGCTCTTGAGGCTCGGCGCGAAGCCGCCCTCGTCGCCGACGTTGGTGCCGTAGCCCTTGGCGTGCAGCGTCTTGTTCAGGTTGTGATACACCTCGGCGCCCCAGCGCAGCGCGTCCGCGAACGTCGGCGCGCCGTGCGGCAGGATCATGAACTCCTGCAGGTCGGTGCTGTCGTGCGCGTGCTTGCCGCCGTTCAAAATATTCAGCATCGGCGTCGGCAGCACGTGCGCGTTCACGCCGCCGATGTAGCGGTACAGCGGAATGTCGAGCTCATCGGCCGCCGCGCGCGCCACCGCCAGGCTCACGCCCAGGATCGCGTTCGCGCCGAGCTTGCCCTTGTTCTCGGTGCCGTCGAGCTGGTTCAGCAGCTTGTCGATGCCGGTCTGGTCGAAGCCGTTCCAGCCCTCGATGGCCGGCGCGATCTCGTTGTTGACGAAGCTCACCGCCTTCAGCACGCCCTTGCCCAGGAAGCGCGACTTGTCGCCGTCGCGCAGTTCGACGGCCTCGTGCGCGCCGGTGCTGGCGCCGCTCGGCACGCTGGCGCGCCCGCGTCCATTCTCCAGACGAACTTCGACCTCGACGGTCGGATTGCCGCGCGAGTCCAGAATTTCACGCGCATGAACGGAATCGATGTACATAGTGTTGAAATCTCCCTATCTCACTACGGACGGCCGATGGCCCTCCGAAATATCGGCGGAAACAGGTTCATATTGTAGAGGGGATCATGCCTTCTCCCGGACGAACAAACTCAGCACCAGCACCAGCACCGGGATGGCGGTGATGACGTTCAGCGTGAAATGCAGGTCGGTGGCGTTCGCCAGCACGCCGAGCAGGCCGACGCCGATGCCGGCCGCGCCGTAGGCGGTGCCCAGCGTCAGGCCGGCCGCCAGGCCCGGGCTGCGGGGCATGGCGTCCTGCACCATGGTCACCGTGATCGTCCACGGCGCCGTCGTGGCGATGCCGAACAGCCCGATCGCCACGGTCTGCCAAAGTCCTTCACTATTGAGGAACCAGAAGAGCGAGGCTGCAGCGGCCGCCATCGACCAGACCATCGTGTTGCGCCGCCCGATGCGATCGGCCAGCGGGCCGCTGAACAGCGTGCCGACGATGCCGGCCAGCGACAGCGTGCCGAGCAGCGGCGCGAAGTCCGCCGCGCTTTTGCCGGTCACCTCCGAAAAATACAGCGGAATGAAGGTCTTCAGGCCCTCGATCGCCACCGAGCGCAGGATGATGAGAAAGAGCAGGAACGCCACGAAGCCGGCCACCGCCCGCGCGCTCGGCGCCGGCGTGGCGATCACCGGCTCCGGTGCGGCGACGGCCGCCTCGATCGACGGCGCGGCGGCGACGGCCACGGGCGCAGCGGCATGCCGGCGGCCGAATTTGCGCATCTGCGTCGCCAGCAGGCCGCAGCCGACGATCGTCGGGATGATCAGCGCGGATGCGCCGTGCGGCCCGAACGCCGTCAGCAGCAGCCCGACGAGAATCGGCCCGCCGCCGAAGCCAAAATTGCCCCCGAGGAAGAACCAGCTCGTGCCGGTCACGGTTTCGTCTCCGCTGATGTCGCGCGTGTTCGACAGCGCCTCCGGGTGAAACAGCGCCGAGCCGAGGCCGCTCAGCACCACGGCGCCGAATACCAGCCCGTAGCTCGGCAGCCAGGTCACCATGTTCATCGCCAGGCCGCAGATCGCGCAGCCCAGCAGCGACAGCCAGCGCATCGGCCGCCGATCGCCCAGCACACCGAACAGCGGCTGCGCCACCGCGATCATCAAATTGTTCACCGTGACCAACGCCGCCGCCGAGGCGTAGTCCAGCCGAAATGCCGCCAGCAGGGTCGGCAGCAGCGTGGGCAGCGCCGCCGTCTGCATATCGACGGACGTGTGCGCAAGAATGATCGTAGACAGGGCGACGCGATCGAGCCGACGTTTCTGCATCCGGGTATTCAAGCGTACGCACGCCGGCCGCGCAATGATGTTGCCGTATTTCGCATCTCGACATAAATGCCTGGCTGACGACGCCTGACGACCTTCGAAACGAAGGAAAGGTACCCGGCTTCTAAGAAGCCGGGTACCTTTCCTTCGTTTCGAAGGTCGTACAATGTCCATGTTCGCCCAATGGAAATGGATTCGCCCACCCGCTTCCGCCGCAGCCTGATCTTCAGCTGCATTGCGTTGCTCAGCACCTGCGCGCTCGTGCTGACTATCGGCAGGAATACACGTGCGCAGGAAGCGCTGCCGACCGAGACGCCGGCGTCGGCCGCGCCCGGAACGGAGGTGACGACGCCCGTCGTCGAAATCGTCGCCACACCGGAGATTCCACTGGAACCGATCGAACTGCAGCAGCCGCCCGTCGCCGCGCCGGAGACGCGCGTGCATGTCGTACAGATCGGCGAAACGCTCGACGGCATCGCGGCGCTGCACGACATCACCACTCGCGAGCTGGCGCAGCTCAACCGGCTGACGCGCAGCGAGCTCCTGCTCGCCGGCCAGGAAATCGTGCTTCCGGAAACGGCGTCCGAGCCGATGCGCCTGCACCGCATCGAAGCCGGCGATACCATGGCCGGCGTCGCCGCCCAGTACGGCGTGCCGCTGGCGCAGCTCGAACGCGCCAACCAGCTGCCCTGCGCCGATTGCCTCGTCGCCGGCCAGTGGCTGCGCATTCCCACGCCCGGCCCGATGTCCGCGCTGCCCGAGCCGTTCCGCTCCATCTTCGTCAGCCCCCCCCTGCCCAAACAGGGTGAATTCATCGTCGTCAGCGTGACGACCTACAGCCCGCTGCAGTCGCTCGTCGGCACGCTCGCTGGTCGGCCGCTCAATTTCGTGCAAAAAGGCGACGCCTACCTGGCGCTCACCGGCGTCGATGCGCTGCAGAATCCCGGCGTCTACACCGTGACGCTGCGCGGCGTCACCGTCGAAGGCCAGCCCAGCACGCTGCAGGGCCGCCTGCAGGTCGGCGCCGGATCGTACGGGCGCGAATTCCTCACCGTCAACGCCAAACTCGAACCGCTGCTGGCCGTCGATGTCAACGAAGAAGAACGCGTGGCGCTCAACGGCATCTTCGCGCGCAATTTCACCGGCGCACAGTACTGGAACGGACCGCTGATTCAGCCCATCGCCGGCAGGATTATTTCGTTCTTCGGCGTGCGGCGCACCTTCAACGGCGGCATGCTGCAAACGTACCACAGCGGCATCGACATGCCCGCACGACAGGGCGTGCCCATCGCCGCCGCTGCCTCCGGCAAGGTCATCGCCGTGCAGAACTTTCCCATTCGCGGCAACGTCGTCATCATCGATCACGGCCGCAGCGTGTTCACGATCTACTGCCACCTGTCGAAGTTCGCCGTCACCCCCGGCGATTTTGTCGACGCCGGCGACATCATCGGCTATACCGGAGCCACCGGCCGCATCCTCGGCCCGCATCTGCATTTCGAAGCCGCCGTCGGAGGCGTCACGATCGACCCGCTGCCACTCCTGGGGACGGAAATTCCGTAAAACCTCCGGTATACTTGGCACGCTAATTTTGTTGTCGCAAACCTATCTGGAGGATAGTCTAAATGATTCGTTCGGACGCGGCGCCTTTCAGCCTTGACGCCATTGCAGAAGCCCTGAAGACTCAGATCGACAAATTCGAACCCACGCTTTCTGCCGTGGACGTCGGCACTGTCACACAGGTCGGCGACGGCATTGCCCGCGTGACCGGCCTGGTCAACGTGCAGGCGCAGGAACTGGTGGAATTCACCAAGAACGGCACGCTCGGCCTGGCGTTCAACCTCGAACCCGACGAAGTCGGCGTCATCATCCTCGGCGACTACACCGCCATCGAGGAAGGGGACACCGTCCGCTCGACCGGCCGCGTCATCTCGGTGCCCGTCGGCCAGGCGCTGATCGGCCGCGTGGTGGACCCGCTCGGCCGCCCGCTGGACGGCAAGGGCCCGATCCAGACGGACAAGTACCGCCCGCTGGAGCGCGTCGCCCCCGGCGTCATCAAGCGCGCCAACGTCGACACCCCGCTGCAGACCGGCATCAAGGCCATCGACGCACTGATCCCGATCGGCCGCGGCCAGCGCGAGCTGATCATCGGCGACCGCCAGACCGGCAAGACCACGGTCTGCCTCGACACGATCATCAACCAGAAGGGCAAGGGCGTCGTCTGCATTTACGTCGCCATCGGCCAGAAGCTGGCGCAGGTCGCCCGCGTGGTGTCGATCCTCGAGCAGTACGGCGCGATGGAATACACCATCGTCGTCGTCGCCTCGGCCTCCGATTCGGCCACGCTCCAGTACATCGCCCCGTACGCCGGCACGGCCATGGGCGAGGAAATCATGGAGAGCGGCGTCACCATCGGCGGCATGTTCGTCAACGACGCGCTCGCCGTCTACGACGACCTGACCAAGCACGCCTACGCCTACCGCCAGGTGTCGCTGCTGCTGCGCCGCCCGCCGGCCCGCGAGGCCTACCCGGGCGACATCTTCTATCTGCACAGCCGCCTGCTGGAACGCGCCTGCCGCCTGGCCTACGACTGGGTCATCCGCAAGGCCGACGATTCCAACGACTGGGGCAACGGCGAGAGCGCCAACGGCAAGATCTACGGCGGCGCCATCGGTGAAGAGAACGCCAAGCACGACATGAAGGCCATGGGCGACGGCTACAAGCTGGTGCGCAATCCGCGCTCCGGCGGCTCGCTCACTTCGCTGCCGCTCATCGAGACGCAGCTCGGCGACATCTCGGCCTACGTGCCCACCAACGTGATCTCGATCACCGACGGCCAGCTGTTCCTCGAGACCGACCTGTTCAACTCCGGCATCCGCCCGGCCATGAACGTCGGCATCTCGGTCAGCCGCGTGGGCGGCGACGCCCAGACGCGCGCCATGAAGCAGGTCGCCGGCCGCATGAAGCTCGAACTCGCGCAGTTCCGCGAGCTCGCCGCGTTCGCCGCCTTCGGCTCGGACCTGGACAAGACCACGCTCGCCACGCTCGAACGCGGCCGACGCCTCACTGAGCTGCTCAAGCAGCGCCAGTACGAGCCGCGCCCGCTGTGGGCCATGGTCTCGGCCATCTTCGCCGCCACCAACGGCCTGCTCGACAAGGTCGCCGTCGCTCGCATCGGCGAATGGGAAGGTGCCTTCCTCAAGTACCTCGAGCTGTCGCATTCCAACATCGTCAGCGCCATCATGACGGACAAGCGCCTGACGGACGACACGATCGCCAAGCTCAAGGCCGCCATCGAGAGCTTCAACCGCTCGTTCAACTAGTCGATTCCACCCATGGCAAGCGCACGAGACATCAAGCGACGCATCAAGAGCGTCAAAAATATCAAGACGATCACGAAGGCGCTCGAATCCGTCGCCGCCGGCCGCGTGCGCCGCGCGCAGCAGGCCGTGGAATCGACGCGCCCGTACTCGTCCAAGGCGCGTGACCTGCTCGCTTCCGTCGCCGCGCTCGCCGGCGGCGAGACGCGCCACCCGCTGCTCACCTCGCGCAGCAGCGTGAACAACGCCGCGGTTCTGCTCATCAGCGCAGACCGCGGCCTGTGCGGCGCCTTCAACAGCAACGTCACCCGCAACGCCTGGAACTTCGCCCGCAACTCCGGCAAGCCGGTGACGTGGATCACCATGGGCAAGAAGGGACGCGAACTGATCAACCGCCTCGGCGGCAAGATCATCGCCGACTTCAGCAACTACCCGGCCCGCCCGACGCTGCTGGACACCACCGCCTGCACGCACATGCTCATCGAGGGCTTCCTCGCCGGGCAGTACGACGAGGTCTACATCGCCTGCACCGACTTCATCACCCCCACGGTGCAGAAGCCGATCGTCAAGCGACTGCTCCCGCTCGCCGCCGCCGACATCGCGCCGGACGCCGGGCGCACCGGCCCCAAGCCGGCCTACGACTTCGAACCCGACCCGGGCGCGATCCTCAACACGCTGCTGCCCCGCCTCACCGAGATGCAGGTCTTCCAAGCCCTCCTCGAGTCGCAGGCCAGCTTCTACAACGCGCAGCGCATCGCCATGCGCAACGCCACCGACAGCGCCAGCGAAGCCATCGGCAACCTGACGCTCAGCTACAACAAAGCGCGCCAGCAGGCCATCACCAACGAACTGCTGGACATCTCCGGCGGCGTCGAGGCCCTCAAGGCCGCCCGCTGACCGCGACGCGCCACCGCGCGACACACGACGGACGGCTCATCCCCGTCCGTCGTGTGCGTTTTCCACCCGCCGCCGGCCCGGCGCCGATTTACGCCTCACCCCCTGCCCCCCTCAATTTCGCTTCGGCTCTGATCGAGCAGCACTCTTGCCGGCGACGCGAAATTTCGGCGAAGAGGGGGAGCGCGGCGGAAATTTCCCCCTCTTCGCCGAGATTTCGCGTGCTTGCCAGTACTTTGCTCGACAAAAACGTAAGCGAAATCGAGGGGGAGAGGGGGTCAGGGGGCTTACAGGGGGACATTGTGTTGCCGCAACTTCTCGATATCGTGAACACGTCCAGTGGCGATCGAGCAGGGAAATCGCAGGGGAACGTGGCGTCGCGCGAAGGATGAGCGGCGTTTTGCGTGACGACGGGGGATCGCCGAGAAGAAGATGCAATGCGCCTACGCCTCACCCCCTGACCCCCTCTCCCCCTCAATTTCGCTTCGGCTCTGATCGAGCAACGCTCTTGCTGGCGACGCGAAATTTCGGCGAAG